>NZ_CP172404.1:3607500-3712500 GCF_048213115.1 Niveibacterium terrae
ATGGGACCCGAGCGGCGAGAGAGCATGGGCATCGCCGACTCGCTGATCCGGGTCTCGGTCGGCATCGAAGAGCGCGAAGACATCCTCGCCGATTTCGCGGCGGCACTCGAGCGCCGCTGACTCCCCGGCAGCGTCCGCCGCAAGGAGCGCTCCGCTCCGACCTCGGCAACCTACACTTCAGGAACGGCTCACGAGGCCGCTCTTGGGAGAAGTCATGACTCACCCCCCTGTCTCACCGCGTCCCGACGCCATCCACTGGCAAAGTCCGCTGTGGCTGCTGGCCGCGCTGCTCGCCTCGCTCGCAACCCTGGGCCCGTTCGCGATCGACGCCTACCTGCCCGCCTTCGAAGGCATTACGCGGGATCTGGCGACCGGCCCCGTGCAGATGCAGCAAACGCTTTCGGGCTATCTGCTGGGCTTCTCGGTCATGATGCTGTTCCACGGCGCGCTGTCCGACAGCTTCGGCCGCCGCCGCATCGTGTTCGGCGGACTCTTCACGTTCGCGCTCGCCAGCGTCGTCTGCGCAACATCGACCCACATCGGTACGCTGATCGTGGGCCGGGTCATTCAGGGCATGAGCTGCGGCGCCGGCATGGTAGTCGGCCGCGCGATCGTCCGCGACCTCTTCTCGGCTTCGGACGCCCAGCGCCTGATGAGCCAGATCACGCTGTTCTTCGGAGTCGCTCCGGCCGTGGCCCCGATCGTGGGCGGCTGGGTGTTCACGCTGATCGGCTGGCGGGCCATCTTCTGGCTGCTCGCGCTGATCCCCACCCTGCTGCTTCTGCTGTGCTGCAAGACCCTGCCCGAAACACTGCCGGTCGAGCAACGCCAGCCCTTCGCACCCGGCCCCCTCGCCCGCGGCTATCTGGACATCCTCAGCGCGCCGCGTTTCTTTCTGCTGACCATCGCCAGCGGCATCCCGTTCAACGCAACCTTCATCTTCGTGCTGACCGCACCGACCTTCCTGGGTCACCACCTGGGCTTTTCGCCGACCCAGTTTTTCTGGCTCTTCCTCGCGACGATCTCGGGCATCATGGGCGGCGCCTGGACCAGCGGCCGCTTCGCAGGGAAGATCGCGCGCGAACGCCAGATCGGCATCGGCTTTGCGATCCTGCTCGCCGCGGCAGCGCTGAACGCGCTGTGGCACTTCTTCATCAAACCGACGCCGCTCTCCGCGATCCTCCCGATCGCCGCGATGTCCTATGGCTGGTCGCTGCTGACGCCCTGCGTCACACTGATGGTGATGGATCTTTTCCCGGCGCGGCTGGGCATGGCCTCCTCGCTCCAGGGCTTCGTCGCCAGCCTGAGCAATGCCGTCGTCGCCGGGCTCATCGCTCCGGCCGTGATGGGAAGCGTCGAAAGCTTAGCTGCGACTTCGCTGCTCTTCGGCCTGATCGGCTGGATCTGCTGGATACTGTACGGCCGTCTGACCCGCCGCCTCTAGCCGGCAGGATGTTCGGGCGCGACGAGGGGAAGCAGGAGGCGGAACTCGGCGCCGTCCCCCTCCAAGCTCTTCACGTCGATAGCTCCGCCCAGCACACCGACGACGATCGTATAGACGATGTGCAGACCGAGACCGCTCCCCCCCTGTCCCAGCCGGGTCGTGAAGAAGGGGTCGAAGATCCGCGGCAGCAGATCTGCGGCGATGCCCCGGCCATTGTCGGCGAAAATGATCAGAACACTGTCGCCTCGCCGCTCGGCATCAAGCGTGATCTCGCCTCCGGCCTTCCCCTCGAAGCCGTGGATGATCGAGTTGGCGATCAGATTGCCGATTACCTGACCGAGCGGACCGGGGAAACTGTCGAGTTCAATCCCCGGCGCAATCCGGCTGACGAGGTGACAGCCCGCCTTGCGAAGGGTCGGCGCCTGAGCGATCTCCATCTCGCGGATCACTTCGCTGAGATCGAAGCGACGGCGCCGCGAACTCTCCTGATCGACCGCCATGTCCTTGAAGTTGGAGATCAACTCGGACGCCCGGAACAAATTGCGCAGCAGCGAATCGCAACCCGCCTCCAGATTGGCGAGAAACTCGCTGAGCACACTCTTGCGCAGTCCGACCGTCAGCTCGGCGACGAACTTCTCCCGGTGATTCTGTATCGTCGACGCGACCATCAGGCCATTGCCGATCGGCGTATTCAATTCGTGGGCGATGCCGGCCACCAGCGAGCCGAGCGAGGCAAGCTTCTCGCTCTGCACCAGCTGTTTCTGGGCGCTCTGCAGGTGGCCTAACAGCATCTCAAGCTCCTTGTTCGCCCGGGCCAGATCGCGGGTGCGATGCGCGACCTTCTCTTCGAGCACGCGGTTGGCCTCGGCCACCGTGGCCTCAGCCCTGCGCCTCTCGGTGATGTCATGCACGCAGGCCATGATCTGGGTCATGCCGCGCAGCTTCGCCCGTTTCAGGCTCACCTCGACCCAGAATTCGGAACCGTCCTTGCGCAGACAGAGCCACTCGGCGCGCGCGCAGCCCTCGGCGAGCACTCTGTCCATCAGGCTGGCGAGCGAGCCATGCTGAAACTCTGGCCGCAGAGAGGAGATCTGCGGCACGCTCAGCACCAGGATCTCCTCGCGCGAATAGCCGAAGAGATCAGAGAAGGCCTCGTTGACCTCGTTGATCCGGAACGAATACGGATCGTGGACGAGGATCGCCTCACTGGACTTGTCGAACAGTTCGCGCGCATAGGCTTCGCTCTCCTCGGCGCGAAGCCGCATCTCGTCGAGTTCGACGGCCTTGCGTTCGAGCGACGCCTTGGCCGCCTTCAGTGCTTCGAGCTGCTGCTGCAGCTGAGGGTAATAACTCTTGCGCAGCGAACGCTCACCGAGGCCGATGATCTGCTCGCGCAACGCATTGAGTTCGTCAGCGGGTTTCGAGGGCTCGCTCATAGGTCTGTTCGATGTCAGCAAGCGTGGGTTGAACAGGATTGGTCACCAGGCAGGGGTCGGCAAAGGCATTGCGCGCGAGCTGCGGGATATCGGCCTCCTTGACCCCCAGCTCAGCCAGGCCATGGCCCAGATCGACCTGCAGGCGCAGAGCGTGGAGCGCCTCGACGAACAGCTTCTTCTGCCCGGCCACCGGCTTGCCCGCGACATCGACTCCGAAAGCCTGGGCCAGCGCCGCGTAGCGCTCGGCCGCGCCGTCGAAGTTGAAAGCAACGACGTGTTCGAGCAGCAGCGCGTTGCAGACTCCGTGCGGCAGGTCGAGAAAGCCTCCCAGGCTGTGCGCCATCGCATGAACCATGCCCAGACTCGCATTCGAGAAGGCCAGCCCGGCCAGCATGCTGCCCAGCGTCATCGAATCGCGATAGGCAAGCGCGTCCGGATACCGGATCGCCGCCACCAGATTGGCCGAGATCCGCCTGACCGCTTCGAGCGCATGCAGATCGGTCACCGGCGAGCTGGCCGTCGAGACATAGGCCTCGATCGCATGGACCAGAGCGTCGATTCCGGTCGCCGCGGTCAGCGAAGCGGGCATCGTCGTCGTTGTGCGCGGATCGATCAGCGCCGCATCCGGAACCATCGCCTTGCTGATCACCGCGATCTTCACGTTGCGCGCGGTGTCGTTGATGATCGCGAACTGGGACACGTCGGCCGAACTGCCCGCCGTGGTCGGAATGCAGATCAGGGGCGGGCCGGGGATGCGCACCTTGTCGATTCCCTCGAAGGAGAGGATGTGCTCGCCGCTCGAAGCGACGATACCGATTCCTTTCGCGCAGTCCATCGGGCTGCCGCCGCCGACCGCGACGATAACGTCCGCCCCTTCCTTGTCGAAAACCTCGGCCCCCCTCATCACCTGAGCTTCGCGCGGATTCGGACTGACCTCGGCGAAGATAGCGCTCGCGACGCCGGAGCGCCCCAGCGCGGCAACGACCAAGCCAGTCCAGCCAGCCGCGATAACTCCGGGGTCGGTAACGACCAGCGCCCTCTGCGCCGCAAAGTTGTTCGCGTAGCGCCCCACCAGATCGAGCGCGCCGGAGCCGAGAACGAATTCGGGTGCGACATTCTTGCGTATCTCCACGATCTTCTCCCGAACGAGGAAGGCACATGAATCAGATTAGTTCCGGCCATCCCGGCGCGCCCGGATTCGCTGAGCAATGAGGCCAGAATCCCGACTCAGGCGCAGAATGGAGCCTCCCCGTCCCGTCCTGCCGCCAATGAATCCCGCCGCCCGCCGTTTTCGCCGCAATCTGCGCCAGGAAATCGATGGTGCCGCGCTCTACCGCGCTCTGGCCGAAGTCGAATCCTGCCCCGAACTCGCTGAAGTCTATCTGCGCCTGGCCGCCGTCGAGCAGGCCCACGCCGAGTTCTGGCTCGCCCACCTCAGGGAGGAAGACGGGCAGGCCCGCGCGCCGGCGATCGGCTGGAGAACCCGGATCCTGATCGCGCTCGCCCGTCGGCTGGGACCGCGCATCGTGCTGCCAACCCTGGCCCGCGACGAGACGAGGAACCGCGGAATCTACGACCAGCAGCCCGAAGCGCGGGGCAGCGGCATGGACGATCAGGAAAGATCGCACGCGCGCCTGCTGGCCATGCTTGCCAGCCCGTCCGCACAGAGCTGGAACGGTGGCCGCTACGCGCAGCTCGAAGGGCGGCACCGGGTTGGCGGCGGCAACGTGTTGCGCGCCGCGGTGCTCGGCGCCAACGACGGCCTCGTTTCGACTTTCTGCCTGATCGCCGGAGTGGCCGGCGCCGATGCCGCGCCGCAGACCCTGCTGACGACCGCGGTCGCCGGCGCACTGGCCGGCGCCTGCTCGATGGCGATGGGCGAATGGGTCTCGATGCAGAGCGCTCGCGAGTTGCTCGAACGCGAGGTCGCGACCGAAGCCGACGAGCTGGCCGCCCGCCCCGAAGAGGAAATGGAGGAACTGACCTTGATCTACCGCGCCAAGGGGATTCCCGAGGACCAGGCCCATTCGATCGCGCGTCAGGTCATGGCCAACCAGGAAAGCGCGCTCGACACGCTGGTCAAGGAAGAGCTGGGCATCAACCCCGACGAGCTGGGCGGATCCCCCTATGCCGCGGCCGCATCGTCCTTCGCCGTCTTTCTGCTCGGCGCGCTGGTACCGGTTCTGCCGCTGCTGCTGGTCGGCGCGGGTGAGGCCCTGATCGCCAGCCTCGCCGCGTCGCTGCTGGGCCTTTTCGCACTCGGCGCCGCAATCACGGTCTTTACCGGCAGGAATGCCCTCGTCTCCGGGCTTCGTCAGGCGATCATCGGAATCGCCGCCGCCGCGGTCACTTTCGGCATCGGCCACCTGTTCGGGATCGCAATCGCGGGCTGAGGCCGACTCGTCAAACGGGAGGGTGCGCCGCGGCGATCTTCTGCGCGAACGCTTCAACCGCCTTCCAGTCGGTGTATTCGATGACGGTCTCCGGATCGGTCGGCCCGCCGGTGATCGCCATGATCAGGCGGATCATCTGCCTGTCAAAGAAGCGATAGCGCGGATAGTCGAGGCGGCCCGCGAACACGGCCGCAATCTTCGGCTTCCAGGCGATCCGGGACAGGAACTTGCGCAGATAGGGATTCGTATGCGGCTCGCTCTTCTCGGGTTTGCGCGCAACGAGGCCCACCGAGAACAACGCGCTGGTCTTCGCTTCGAGCAGGGCGAGATGGCTCGCGATGAATTTTTCGACTGCCGGCCGGTGGTGACCATAGCGGATGCTCGCACCGATCACGAGCGCGTCCGCGTCGGCGAGCGCCGCATCGTCATAGGCGTCGATCGCGGCGAGCGTCGCCGCCCAGCCATTCGTTTCGAGCGAGGACGCGATCCGGTGGCAGATCTCGACGGTATGGCCGTCCACGCTCGAGTGCAGGATCAGGACTTTGGGCATAGCGAAGGGATGGATGGGGGGGAACCATCGTGGCACAGCGCGCCGCCGCGCTCAAGTCGAAACGAAAGGCTTGCCTGGCATAGAATGCAGCTCGCCCCCGAAAACTTCCGACTCCCATGTCCTCCTCCGCCCCCCACCGCCCGGCCGCCGTCGGCTTCATCCTGATCACCGTTTTCCTCGACGTGCTCGGAATCGGCCTGGTCGTTCCGGTCCTGCCCCAGCTGATCGGCCACTTCACAAGCAGCTTCCAGAGCCAATCGCTGTGGTTCGGCCTGCTCTCGGCCATCTACGGGACGATGCAGTTCTTCTTCGCGCCGCTGCTCGGCGCACTGTCCGACCGCTTCGGCCGCCGCCCGGTGCTGCTGCTGTCGGTCTTCGGCCTCGCAGTCAATTTCCTGATCATGGCCACCGCGCAGTCGCTGGGCTTGCTTCTGGCCGGCCGTGTGTTGGGCGGGATGACCGCATCGAGCTTCTCGGTCGCCGGCGCCTATATCGCCGACGTGACGGCGCCCGAGGACAGGAGCCGAAAAATGGGTCTGATCGGCGCGATGTTCGGCCTGGGTTTTATCGTCGGTCCGATGCTGGGCGGACTGCTCGGCGGCATAGACCTGCGCCTGCCCTTCTTCGTCGCCGCGGCGCTGGCGCTGATCAACGGCCTCTACGGCCTCTTCATCCTGCCCGAATCGCTGCCGCGCGAGCGCCGCACCCGGGTTCCGCTGCACAAGGCCAACCCCTTCTCGGCGCTGCTCGCTCTGGGACGGCTCAAGGGCATCGGCCTGCTGGTCTGGGTCTATGCGCTGATGGCGCTCGCGCAGTTCATGAACCAGACGACCTGGGTGCTGTTCACGAACCTGCGCTTCGGTTGGGGTCCCCAGCAGAGCGGGGCTTCGCTGGCCGTCGTCGGCCTCGTCGCGGTGGTCGTCCAGGGCGGCCTGCTCGGCCGACTGCTCAAACGCTATGGAGAAGGACGCCTCGTGACCATGGGACTGGCCAGCACGGTTGTGGTCACGACGGCCTTTGGCCTGGTCACGCGGGGCAGCTTGATGTACGTGCTGATCGCCGCGAATTTCCTCGCCTATGCGATAGGCCCGAGCATCCAGGGGCTGGTTTCAAAGGCTTCCGACCCCTCGGCTCAGGGCCAGGCGATGGGCTCGCTCAATGCGATCAACAGCGTGATGATCGTGATCGGCCCGTTGATCGGCGCGCCGCTGCTGGCGATGGTCAGTCACCTGCCTCGTCAGCACTGGGCCGTCGGCACACCGATGTTCGCGATGGCGGGGATCGAAGCCCTGGCGCTGCTGCTGGCCTGGATGCACTTGCGCCGCCGCCCGCTCGCTTAGGCGCTCAGCGGCAGGACGACCGTCGCTTCCAACCCGCCTTCGGGATGGTTCCTGAGGGCGAGGCTGCCATGCTGGGCCGCAAGCAGGTTCGCGGCGATCGCCAGACCCAGCCCGCTGCCTCCGGTCTCACGCGAACGCGAAGCTTCGAGCCGGAAATAAGGCTTCAGCACATCGGCAAGGTGCTCTTCGGGAATGCCCGGTCCGTGGTCGCGGATGCTGACCCTGAGCTGGGCCGCCCGGCTGGCAAGCCGGATCTCGGCGCTGCCGCCGTACTTGACCGCGTTGTCGATCAGGTTCATGAACACACGGCGCAGAGCCTGGGGCCGGGCTTCGACGACCAGGCTTGCCGATTCGATGAAACGCACGTTCTCGCCGGCTTCGCGGGCATCCTCGGCCAGGGTTTCGAGCTGCGCCGCGATGTCGATGCGCCGGGTTTCCTCGCTGGCATCGAGGCTGCGCGCCAGCTCCAGCCCCTCTTCGATCAGCCGGCGCATCGCTTCGACGTCTTCGCCGAACTTGTGCCGGAGGTGGGGGTCGGGGATCTGTTCCAGCCTCAGCTTCTGCCGGGTCAGCGGGGTCTTCAGATCGTGGGTAATCGCAGCGAGCATCTGGGTCCGCTCGTCGATGTGGCGGCGGATTCTCGCCTGCATCGCATTGAAAGCCTGGGCGGCATGGCGCACCTCGCTCGGGCCATTCTCGTCGAGCGGGTCGCGGTTCAGATCCCGCCCCAGCCCTTCGGCGTGGGCGGCGAGCTCGCGCAGAGGCCGGGTCGCGATCCTCATCGAGATCCAGACCACGAGGACCAGCGCGCCGATTCCGATCACCCAGGGAATCAGCCACTCGCCGGTATCGACGACGAAATAGCGGGTCGTGTATTCGATCCGGACCGGCTGACCGTCGGTCAGGCTCAGCTCGGCGACAAAAAGCTTGGCGAGCTTGTCGCAGTCGGCGCTGTCCTTTTTCGAGCAGGGCCGGGGATCCAGCGCATCGAAGCGGATCTGCCCGGGATAACGGCGGATCTCGTGCCGGAAGAGCTCGGCGACCGCGGGCTCCAGAGTCGTCAGGGGGCCGACCTGGGTCGGCCATGAAACCCTGAGCCGGTCGAACTGCATGCCCCGGGCCGCGGCGGCGCGTTGGGCGCGCGGCAGCGAGTCGAGCACGCGGACGGCGCCACCGATGCGCTCGATCGCGGAATTGCGCCCCAGCTTCTCGATCTCGCCCGTATAGAGCGACTCGACGACCCAGCGGGCCAGGAAAGTCGAGGCGATGATGCCACCCGCCATGATCAGGAAGATCCTGACCGCCAGAGAATGGGGAATGACGCGGATCTTCACCCTGCATGCTCCGTCTGGACGGGCGCCGCGAACACATAGCCTTCGCTGCGCACGGTCTTGATCAGTTGCGGCGAGCGCGCGTCCTCGCCAAGCCGCGTGCGCAAGCGGCTGACCTGAAGGTCGATCGAACGGTCGAAGGGGTCGGCATCGCGCCCCTTGGTCATGTCCATCAGCTGGTCGCGGTTGAGCACCCGACCGGGGTGAGTCAGGAAGGCCTGAAGCAGCCGGAATTCGGCTCCGGACAGCGCGATCAGCACGCCGTCGGGCGAAGTCAGCTGCCGGGTTTCGACGGCCAGGTGCCAACCCGAAAACGCGAAACCGCGCGCCGGCGGCAGGCTCAGATTGGTCGGCAGGGCCTGGGCGCGCCGCAAGACGCTGCGGATACGGGCGAGCAGCTCGCGCGGCTCGAAAGGCTTGGGCAGATAGTCGTCCGCCCCCATCTCCAGCCCCAGGATGCGGTCGACCGCCTCACCGCGCGCGGTCAGCATCACGACCGGGGTGCGGTTTCCCGAAGCGCGCAGCCCGCGGCACAGGCTCAGGCCGTCCTCGCCGGGCATCATCAGGTCGAGCACGACCAGATCTATCCTGGAGGCGGCCAGCACTTCGCGCATCTGCCGGCCCTCGCCGGCGAGGCTGACCCGATAGCCGTTGCCGCCGAGGTACTCGGCGAGCAGGGCGCGGATTTCCCTGTCGTCGTCGACGATCAGGACGTGGGGAGTCTGTTCCATGCTGGCTTTATACCTCGACGCCGCTCCCCGGCAAACGGGGGCGGTATCCCGCTGTATCGACCGCGCCGCGCGATACAGAACGTTACAGCGACTCAGCCGCCCCGGATCGCCGCCTCGTAGGCGGGCAGCACGTCGCGCTCGCGGCTCACGCTCATCGCGAGATCGCGGACCAGTCCGTCCTTGAGTCCATAACACCAGCCGTGGATCGTCAGATCCTGCCCCCGCATCCAGGCATCCTTGACGACCGTCGTTTCGGCGACGTTGATGACCTGCTCGATCGCATTGAGTTCGCAGAGCCGGTCGCAGCGCAGCGTTTCATCCTCGATCGCATCGATCTGGCTGCGGTGCCTGCCCTTGATGTCCTGGACGTGACGCAGCCAGTTGTCGATCAGACCCAGGCGCAGATCGTTGAGCGCCGCGGTCACACCGCCGCAGCCGTAATGGCCGACGATCAGGATGTGTTTGACGCGCAACACTTCGACCGCGTACTGGATCACCGACAGGCAGTTCAGGTCGGTATGGACGACCACGTTGGCGATATTGCGGTGAACGAAGACTTCGCCCGGCGCAAGATCGATAATCTGGTTGGCCGGTACCCGGCTGTCCGAGCAGCCTATCCACAAGTACTCCGGCGACTGCTGGGCGGCCAGGCGCGAGAAATACTCGGCATCCTCGGCAACGACTCCGGCTGCCCACTGCTGATTGCGTTCGAGCAGATTGTCCAGCTTGTTCATCAGGAACCTCCAGCCCGGATTCTACCGGGCGACCCGGCTTTTGACCGTTACAATGGACGAAGTTCCAGTAAGGACGACGACGATGCTGATCACTTTCAAGACCCGCGCAGCGGGAGATGTCATCATGTTCGGCAAGGTTGCCGGCCAGTTGCTGACGGTTCTCGGCAAGGACAGCGATGACCAGCAAGGCATCATCACTGTTGCGCAATTGCCGGACGCGATCGCGCGGCTGGAACAGATGATCGCCGAGGACAAGAACAAGAGCGCGGATCAGTCTGACGAGCGCAGCGAGCACGGCATCATGGAGCCGGTCGCGCTCTGGCAGCGTGCCGCCCCGCTGCTCGATCAGTTCCGCCATGCGCTGCGCGAGGAGCAGGTGGTGATCTGGGAGTAAGCTCGCAGCCGCCACGCGGGTTAGAATGCACCGCTAACGCAGCGGACGGCTCCCGCCGTCTCCAGGAGCAGACATGATAGGCATTCTGATCATCACCCACGGGACTCTGGGCGAAGCCCTGATACAATGCGCATGTCATGTCCTGAACCGTCGCCCCGCCCAACTGACCCAGCTGGGCGTATCGGCCGCCGACGACCCGCTCGACCTGCTCCCTACAGCCAAAGCGATGCTCAACTCGGTCGACTCGGGGGACGGCGTGCTGGTGCTGACCGACCTCTATGGCGCGACGCCGGCCAATATCGCTGGCAAGCTGGCGAAGCCGGGTCAGATCGAATGCATTGCCGGCATCAACATGCCGATGCTGTTGCGGGTTCTGAACTACCGCGACAAGAACACTATCCAGACCGTCGTCACCAAAGCCATCTCGGGAGGATGCGACGGAGTCATGCAGATGAAAGTTGATCGCGATGCCAAAAGCTGAAGCCGAAATCATCAACAAGCTGGGGCTGCACGCGCGCGCTTCGGCGAAATTCACCCAGACGGCCAGCCGCTTCGAGAGCGAAGTGTGGGTCGCGCGCGGCGAGCGGCGCGTCAACGCGAAGAGCATCATGGGCGTGATGATGCTGGCGGCCGCGAAGGGCAGCTCGATCACGATAGACACCGACGGTTCCGACGCCGACGAGGCCCTCGCCGCGCTGCTCGAACTCGTCGCCGACCGCTTCGGCGAAAGCGAATAGCGCAATGTCCTTCACGCTGCACGGTCTGCCGGTTTCCCAGGGCATCGCCATCGGCCATGCCCAGCTGATCTCGCACGCGCTGCTGGAAGTCCACCACTACACCGTCGCGCCGCGCGCGGTGCTCAAGGAACTCGAACGCCTCGACGAAGCGGTCGCGACGGTCAGCGCCGAACTCGCGCAGCTGCGCAAGACCCCGACCGGCGCGCACTCGGAAGTCGCGGTCTTCGTCGAACTGCAGCAGATGTTCCTGCAGGACGCGCTGCTGATCGACGCCGCCCGCACCCATATCCGCGAGCGGCGCTGCAACGCCGAATGGGCACTCGTGCAGCAGATGGAAGTGCTGGTCGACCAGTTCGATGCAATCGAGGACACCTATCTGCGCGAACGCAAGGCCGACGTCGTGCAATTGGTCGAACGCTTGGTCAAGGCACTGCTGGGTCATCCCGGCTACAGCCCAGGCAAACGGCGCGACGGCCTCGGCACGATCGTCGTCGCGCACGACCTGTCGCCCTCCGACACGATACAGTTCAAGCACGCGCAGATCTCGGGCTTCGTGACCGACATTGGCGGGGCGACTTCGCACACCGCGATCGTCGCGCGCAGCCTCGCGATTCCGGCCGTCGTCGGCCTCCACCATGTCCGCAACATGGTCAGCGACGACGACATCCTGATCCTCGACGGCACCCGCGGCGTCGTCATCGTCGATCCCGACGAGCGGGTGCTCGAAGAGTACCGGCTACGCAAGTCGGTGCTCGAGCTCGAGCGCACCAAGCTGCGCCGCCTCAAGACCGCGGCCGCCTCGACGCTGGACGGAGTTCGCGTGCAGCTCAATGCGAACATCGAGCTGCCGCGCGACGCGGCGACTGCACGCGAAGTCGATGCCGACGGAGTCGGTCTGTTCCGGACCGAATTCCTGTTCATGGGGCGCGACGAGTTACCCGACGAAGATGAGCAGTTTGAAGCTTATCGGAGCGTACTGAAGGCATTTTCCGGAAAGTCCGTGACGATCCGGACGCTCGACATCGGCGCGGACAAGGCGCTGCGCGGCACCCTGATCCGCCGCGACGCGAACCCGGCCCTGGGTCTGCGCGCGATCCGCTTCTGCCTGTCCGAACCGAAGATGTTCCACGCCCAGCTGCGCGCGCTGCTCCGCGCCTCGCACTACGGGCAGCTCAGAATCCTCGTGCCGATGCTGGCCACCGCCGGCGAGATCGAGCAGATGCTCGCCGCGCTCGAACGCGCCAAGGCCGAGCTGCGCGCCGAGAAGATCCGCTTCGACGAGAACATCCCGGTCGGCGGCATGGTCGAAGTCCCCGCCGCCGCGCTGCAGGCCAGCCTGTTCGCGCGCCGGCTGCAATTCCTGTCCATCGGCACGAACGACCTGATCCAGTACACGCTGGCGATCGATCGCTCCGACGAAGCCGTCTCCCACCTCTACGACCCCTGGCACCCCGCCGTGCTGCAGCTCGTCTATCGGGTCATCCAGACCGGAATCCGCACCGGAACCCCGGTTGCGGTCTGCGGCGAGATGGCCGGGGATATCACGAATACCCGCCTGCTGCTGGGCATGGGCTTGCGCGAATTCTCGATGCACGCAGCGCAGATCCTCGAGGTCAAGCAGGAGGTTCTGCGCGCCGACACGGTCGAGCTCTCCGCCCGGGTGGCCCGGCTGATGAAGCTCGAAGAACCCGAACGCCTGCGCGAAGCGATCCTGCGCCTCTGACACAGCTTTTCACATTCGCAATTCCCGTCAAATTCGATATTTTCAAGGACGTATGCTGCGCGGGCCTTTATGATAAAGGCAGCTGATCGCTCCATACCGGGCACATGAAAATGTCCGGGAAACACTGAGGTTTCCCCATGATCGCCTTCCCTTCACCGCTGCTCTTCATCCGCAATCTGAAGATCACGGCCCGCCTCGTCACGCTGTCCTCTTTTCTGCTGTTGCTGGTGATCGGCGTCGTGCTGTTGGGCCACATCGGCCTGAGCACCCAGACAGCCCAGATGGACTCGGTCTATCGCGATCACACCGTCCCACTCTCCGAACTGGGCCTGGGCCTCGACGGCCTGCACCGCAGCCGGATGCGGATCGTGCTGGCGATGGAAACCCAGTACATGAACACCGCCGAAGAGCACTTCGCCGAGATGGGAAAACTGCAGACCGAGGCCTTGAAGAACCTGAAGCAGGCCTTCACGCAGATGCATGACGCGGAATCGCAAAAGCAGATCAAGGCCTTCGACGACAACTGGAAAACCTCGCTGCAGAGCCAGGCCAAAGTTCTGAAACTGTTCCGCGAAGGCAACCGGCTCGAAGCACTTCCCGAATTCCGCTCAAACCAGATCCCGGCCCTCGACGCCGCTTTCGACGCGCTGTCGGTGCTTGAGAAGAATCAGGTCAAGGCCAGCGAACAGGCCTTCCGCAAGGCCGAGACTTCTGCGACGCGGCTCAAGGCCACGTCCTTGCTGCTCGCCGCGATCGGCCTCGTCGCCGCGATCGCGCTGTCTTACTCGATCATCCGTTCGGTGACCGGTCCGCTGAACCAGTCCCTGCAGATCGCCGAGAGGATCGCCGCGGGAGACCTGTCCTGCGAAGTGCACAGCAAGCGGGACGACGAGACCGGCAAGCTGCTGACGGCGCTGGGCCGGATGCAGGCCCAGCTGAAGGGGATGATCGGCGCAATCGACCATTCGAGCGGCGAGATCGTCAGCGCAACCGAATCCTTGCACGACGCCTACGGGGCAATCGAAGCGAGCGCAGCCAGCCAGACCGAAGCGGCGGCCGGAATCGCCGCGGCGATCCAGCAGATGACAGCAGGCCTCGACTTCGTGTCCGAGCGCGCCGATCGCGTCAACGGCGAAGCCGAGAAGGCCTTCCATCTGTCCGAAGAAGGCGCGCGGCTGGCCGAGGACGCCAGCACCGAGATCAGCCGGGTCGCGGCCTCGGTCGCGACAGCCGCCCAGAACATCGGTCGCCTGGAGAGCCACTCGGCGAAGATCAAGGGCATCGCCAGCGTGATCAAGGAGATCGCCGACCAGACCAACCTGCTCGCGCTCAATGCCGCGATCGAGGCGGCTCGGGCGGGGGATCAGGGACGCGGCTTCGCGGTCGTCGCCGACGAGGTCAGGAAACTGGCCGAGAAGACCGGCGGCGCAACCAACGAGATCATGACCGCGCTGAGCGCGATCCACGGCGAAACCGAGGAAGTCGGGCGCTTCATCCGCGCCTCCTCGGGCCAGGTCGAAACGAGCGTCACGGTGATCGGCAAGCTCGAACCCGCGCTCTCGTCCTTGAAGGCAGGCGCGGCGACGACGCGCAACGAAGTCGCCGAACTGGTCAGCTCCTACGCGGAGCAGAGCACGACCAGCCACGCGATCGCGCAGCACATCGAGCAGATCGCGCAGATGGCCGAATCGAGCAGCGCCGCGATCGTCGGCAGCGCAACCCATGTCGGAGAGCTCGAAACGCTCGCGAGCAAGCTGCGCCAGGCTGTCGCCCGCTTCCGGCTCTGACGCGAGAACCGGCCAGCCCATCCACCGTTTGACCTTGGCCGCCTCCGCGGGTATGTTTGAGCCCATAGCGCCGATTTGACTCAGCTTGCGGGCGCTCAACAAATCCGGCTAAACGAGGGCAACCCGTCCGTTTGCTCTTCGCAGCCGGACGGGTTTTCGTTTTGAGGCTCTCATGACAACTTCCGTCGGCATCGTCACGCCCCGGCACGCCGATTTCGATTCTCCGCTGACGCTCAGAAGCGGAGGCGTCCTGCCCGCCTATCGGCTGGTCTATGAAACCTATGGCACATTGAACCGCGAGCGCAGCAACGCGGTGCTGATCTGCCACGCGCTGTCAGGATCCCACCACGTCGCCGGCGTCTATGCCGACTCGCCGCGCTCGACCGGCTGGTGGGACAACCTGGTCGGCCCGGGCAAGCCGCTCGACACAAACAAGTTCTTCGTGATCGGCGTGAACAACCTGGGCGGTTGCCACGGCTCGACCGGACCTTCGTCGATCAACCCCGAGACCGGCAAACCCTGGGGTTCCGCTTTCCCGTTTGTGACCGTCGAAGACTGGGTCGAAACCCAGGCGAGGCTGGCCGACCTGCTCGGGATCGAGCGCTTCGCGGCCGTCGTCGGCGGCAGCCTGGGCGGAATGCAGGCGCTGCAGTGGACGCTGGCCCACCCGGACCGCGTCCGCTATGCGGCCGTGATCGCGGCCGCGCCGCGGCTCACCGCACAGAACATCGCGTTCAACGAAGTCGCACGCCAGGCGATCATGTCCGACCCCGAGTTCCACGGCGGCGACTACTATGCGCATGGCGTCGTGCCAACGACCGGACTCAAGCTCGCGCGGATGGTCGGCCACATCACCTACCTGTCCGACGACGCGATGGGTGCGAAATTCGGCCGCAAGCTGCGCCACGGCACCAAGCAATATCACTGGGACGTCGAGTTCGAGATCGAATCCTATCTGCGCTATCAGGGCGACAAGTTCGCGGCTTACTTCGATGCGAACACCTATCTGCTGGCGACCAAGGCGCTCGACTACTTCGACCCCGCTTTCGAGTTCGGCGGCGATCTCGTCGCGGCGCTCGCCCGCGCCCGCGCCGACTTCCTGGTCGCTTCCTTCACGACGGACTGGCGCTTCTCGCCGGAGCGCTCGCGCGAGCTGCTCTTCGCGCTGATGCATAACGGCCGCTCGGTCAGTTACGCGGAGATCGAGTGCCCGGCCGGGCACGACTCCTTCCTGCTCGACGACCCTCAGTATCACGCGGTGATGCGCGCCTGGTTCGACCGTATCGAGGTTTGAAATGAATCGCCAACGTCATGACTTTGAAGTGATCGCACGCTGGGTCTCCCCCGGCGAGCGGGTTCTCGACCTCGGCTGCGGCGATGGCAGCCTGCTCGCCTTCCTGCAGCAGCGCCGTCAGGTCGCCGGCTATGGCATCGAAGTGGATCCTGAGAAGCTGGTCGCCTGCATCAGGAACGGCGTCAATGCGCTGCAGATCGATCTCGAGGACGGCCTGCGCGGCTTCGAGGATGCGCAGTTCGACCATGTGATCATGAGCCTGTCGCTGCAGGCCGTGCACCAGACCGAGCAGATCCTCGACGAGATGCTCAGGGTCGGCACCGAAGCCGTCGTCAGCTTCCCGAACTTCGGCTACTGGCGCCACCGCCAGGCGATCCTGAACGGTCGGATGCCGGTCTCGGAGAGCCTGCCCCACCAGTGGTACAACACGCCGAACGTCCGCTTCTTCACGATCGCCGACTTCGAAGCGCTGTGCGAGGCGCGCGGCATCGAGATCCGCGAGTGTGCCGCGTTCGACGACGACAAGCCGGTTCCCGAGGAGGCGAATTTCCTCGCCAACGTCGCGATGTACCGGCTGGGCCGCAAGTCGGTCGCCTGATCGTCAGGCCGCTGCGAGCATCCCGTCGATGACCCTCAGCACGCCGTTCTCGTCGTTGCCGGGGGCGCGGTGGCGGGCGTGGGCGGCGACGGCCGGAAGCGCATTGGCCATCGCATAGGAGTGCATGGCTTCGGCGAACATCTCGACGTCGTTGAAGAAGTCGCCAAAGACCATCGTCTCCTCGCGCGTGATACCGAGCGCGGCCTGCACCGCGCGCAGGCCGGCCCCCTTGTTGACGCTGGCCGCCATCACATCGACCCAGTGCTCACCCGAGACGACGACCTGAAGGTCCAGTTCCAGCGCCAGCACCGCAAAGTGCGGATGGATCTCACGCGCAGCGCTGCCGGCGTCGAACAGCGCGAGCTTGAGGATCTCGTCCTGGACCACGGCGAAGTCCTCAACGACTTCGAGCTTCGGGTAGTAGCGCCTCACCTCATCGCTGAAGCGGCCGGGCAGCGCATAGGCTGAACGCTTGCCGCACAGCACCGCGCCGCGCTCGTTCGCTCCGGCGGGCAGACTGCGCAGCCTGGCGAGCAGGCCGGCCAGAGCGGCGGGCGCGATCGTCGTCGACGCGAGCTCCCTGCCCTCCAGCATGACCAGCGCGCCGTTCTCGGCGATGACCGGCAACGCGCCTGCCGCCTCGGGAAACAGCTCGACGATGCTCTGGTACTGGCGCCCACTGGCCGGACAGAATGCGATTCCCCGCTCGGCGAGGCGGGCCAGCGTATCGGCCAGCCCGGCCGGCAAGGCCTTGCGCCCGTCGAGCAAGGTGCCATCGAGATCGCTGGCAATCAGGCGGATTCGTTTCATCATTCTCCCTCAGGCCGTCACTTCGATCCGGTTGTCTTCGGGATCGAGCAGCACATACTCGTAGTAGCCATCACCAGTGCGGCGCGGGGCATCGAGCACACGCAAGCCCTCGGCGAGGCTCTGCGCATGATGGCGGTCGACGGCTTCCTCGCTGCCGACCGAGAGCGCGAGATGGATCAGCCCCTGCCTCTGCCTGAGCGGATCGTCCTGACTGGCCGGCACGTCGGCTCTGGCCATCAGCTCCAGCCTGGCCCCGTCGGCGAAGCCGAGAAAGAACGAGCGAAAGCCGGTGCGCGGATTGTGGTAGAGCGGCCCCGGATGCGCGCCAAAACGCCGCACATAGAATTCGCGCAGGGCGTCGAGGTCGCGAGACCAGATCGCAACGTGTTCTATCCTCATCTGGGTTTCCTTCCGAATAGTCTCGGCGATCATCTTGCCCTGACCCGGCGCGACAGCCAAACTTGCATTTCTTTGCATCTAAAAAGTCTGGCTTATGCTCCGCGCGCTTCTCCCTCACCTGCCCGGCTTCGCCGCGGTCGCCCGCCATGGCAGTTTCTCGCGCGCCGCCGAAGAGCTCGCGCTGACCCAGGCCGGAGTCAGCTACCAGATCCGTCAGCTGGAAGACAGGCTCGGCTTTCCGCTCTTCCTGCGCGGTCACGGCCGCCCACTGCAGCTGACCGAACGCGGCGCTCTGCTGCTCGACGAGTACCGGCAGGTCGAGAGGGCGATGGACAGAACTCTGGAGCGGATCCGGATCGGCGGCGGACGGCAGCGCATCCGCGTCACCGCACCGGTCGACCTGGGCAGCTGCTACATCACGCCTCGCCTGCCGGCAATCGAGGCGCGCGGCCTGATCGTCGACCTGCAGCTGAGCGATCAGCCGGTCCGGCTCGCCGACAGCCTCTTCGATCTGGCGGTGCGCAACGACACGAGCGAAGCGAAGCTCGTCCACGAGGCGCTGCTGACCAGCGCCAACGTGCTCGTCGCAAGCCGCGACTACGCGGCGTCTCATGGCATGCCGACCACGGTGCCCGAGCTGCTCGGGCACCGGATCCTGCTGCGCAACCGCGAGCGCAGCCACAGCTGGAGCGCGCTGCTGGCGAGCGGCGGGCTCTCTCTCGCCCAGCTTGCCGACACGCGCGAGCTGGGCAACAGCTTCGCTTTGCTCGAAGGCGTACGCGCGGGCCTCGGCGTCGCGCTGCTGCCACGCTACCTGGTCGAGACCGGCATCAACGAAGGGCGCCTGCGCGAGCTGCCTCTGGCCGGCGCCAGCCCCGGCGCAACGGCTTTCTTCCTGAGCTACTACCCGTCCGGCACGGCCAGACAGTGGGCTGCCGTGCTGATCGCCTGCCTGGGCGCCCGCGACGCTGTCTGAGCGCGGCGTTCAGGCCGAATTCAAGGCCCGGATCAGCGCCTGCAGCAGCTCCCGGGTCTGCGGATCCCGGGCCGGAGTCCGCCGCTCGATCTCGTTCGCAAGATCGTTCATCAGCCAGCAGAACTCGCCGGCGAGGCTCGCGAGCTCGTGGAGCGCCTCTTCATCCTCTTCGACCTGCTCCAGCACGGTCGCCATGTCGTCGGGATCGCAGCCGGTCTGCAGCACCAGCGAGCGGAGGGTTTCCATCCGCTCGAACAGGAAGCCGAGGGGCAGGGCCTCGCCCGGAGCGTTCCCGAGCTGCGCCCCCAGCGTCTTCCACAGCAGCAGCACGTCCGAGAGTCGGGCGAGGCCCGCCTCGATCTCACCCCGCGGGCGAAGCCGGGTACGGAGCCGGTCGGGCGCGGCGCGCAGCAGATCGCGCAGTGCGCCGATCGCGGCGGATGCGAAGCGCGGCTTGCCCAGCTTGAGCAGCACATCCAGCCGGTCGAGATCCTGGCGGCGCAGCAAGCCTTCCGAGACCTCAACGAGCGCGAGGATGCGGCCCAGAGGGTGGATCTGCGCGAAGTTCAAACCGTAGGGATAACCGCTGCCGTCCGCCCGCTCGTGGTGGTGCAGCACTGCCAGGGCTGCGGAGCGGCAGCTCGCTGGCAGGAGCTGCTGCAACAGCACGAAACCGGTGACCGGGTGGACGTAGAGGTAACGCCGCTCCTGCCGGCTCAGCTCGCGCCCGGGCGCGAGCAGGACCGGATCGGTGTGCAGCTCACCGATGTCATGGCACAGCGCCGCCAGCAGCAGATTGCAGCGTTCGTGCTCGGCGAGCTCCAGGCGCAGGGCCAGCGCGTGGGCCAGCAGCGCGCTGCGCAGCGAGTGCTGGTAGAGCGCGGCGCGCTGGGAGCGCATCACGCTGAGCCGAAAGCACAACGCAGCGGAAAGAGGCAGTTGGGCCAGGGCATGCTTGACGGCCAGCGCATCGCCCGAACTGGCAGCGATCTGCGCCAACAGCGCATCGTGTTCGATCATCTGCGCCGCCTCCAGCGCCAGCTGAGCAGGCGAGACCGGCCCCGCCAGGCTCAGGCTGTTGTCGAGCGGGATCTTCAGTCTGTGCTGGGTCAGCAGCTCGAAGTGATGCTGGTTGAGCTGCGCCCCCTTGGCCAGCAGCTTGGTTCCGTTGCTGGAATAGATGTCCTGATCGACCACAATCTCATGCGCCGCGCTCATCCCGGTGACCGCGCGGATGTAATGCGGGCTCTGGTCAGGCGAGACGGTGTTGGAGATGGGCAGGCGGCACATGGTCGACTGGGGCAAAACCGTATTCTGCCTCAGTCAGGTACCAATAATACTTCAAGGCACGAAGTAGATCCGGTAGCGGCGCGGCAGATTCGCACGCAGCACGATCACCCCGCTGGCGACCTTGCCGGCCAGAGCGGCTTCTCGCGTATAGACCTTGACCGAAGGCGAAGGCTGGACCAGCAGCGAATCGGCGTCGCAGAGGATCACTCCCCCTTCGCGGGATTTCGACGCACAGCGGGCGAGCCAGGCCGGCCCCTTGATGACCTGGGCTTTCGCGACCGGCTCAGTGCGTACGGACTCGGGCACATCGCTCGCCGGCTTCGCTTCGGCGGCAGCCTTCTCCGCCAGGGCTTTCTCGGCGGCGGCCTTTTCGGCAGCCTTGTCCTTGCGCCGGGCCTTAGGATGAGCGGGCTTGGGCGCCGGTTTGGGCGCGGCCACCACCGCGGGAACAGCGGGTTCGACCGACGAGATCGGCTTTGCCACTTCGGGCGCAGCCACAGGGGGCGCCTCGGGCTCCGTCGCGCACGCCGCGAGCCAAACCGTTGCCAGCAGACATAGCCAGGCAAGCTTTCCCATGTTCTCCTCCGCACCCACTTGAATAACCGATGCCATTGTACTTGCCTCGAGCACGGGCGGGAAATGTCGGCTTGCACCCTTCGCGCCCATGAGTTAGCGTGCCGACTTCGCCAGGGGTCCCCGTCAAGCCGGGGTGAGAAATACCCTCCGAACCTGATCCGGATCATGCCGGCGTAGGGAGGCGAAGCTGAGGCCGGGTTCCGCCCGCCCGCTTCCCTTTCGCCCCAGAAAGAGGAAGCTGATGAACAAGCCTTTCACCGCGGCTCAAGCCCAGGTCGACGCAGCCGCTGTCGCCCCCCTGCCCCATTCGCGCAAGATCCATCTGCAGGGCACCCGCCCCGACCTGCGGGTGCCGATGCGCGAGATCACCCAGGCCGACACGCCGACCGCCTTCGGCGGCGAGAAGAACCCGCCGATCTTCGTCTATGACTGCTCGGGCCCCTACACCGACCCGGACGCGAGAATCGACGTGCGCTCCGGCCTCCCGGCGCTGCGCGCGGCGTGGATTGCGGAGCGGGGCGACAGCGAGGTGCTGGCCGGCCTCTCGTCGCGCTACGGCCAGGCGCGCGCCGCCGACCCCGGACTCGATGGCCTGCGCTTCAATTTGAGACGGACACCGCGCCGTGCCAGGGCGGGCGCGAATGTGACCCAGATGCACTACGCCCGCCGCGGAATCATCACGCCGGAGATGGAGTTCATCGCGATCCGCGAGAACCTGAACCGCTCCGCCTACCTCGCCTCGCTCGCGGCGAGCGGTCCCAAGGGCGCACAACTCGCCGAACGGATGGGCCGCCGCCATCCGGGCCAGAGTCTGGGCGCGACGATTCCGGACGAGATCTCGCCCGAGTTCGTCCGCGCCGAGGTCGCCGCCGGCCGCGCGATCATCCCGGCCAACATCAACCACCCGGAATCGGAGCCGATGATCATCGGCCGGAACTTCCTGACCAAGATCAACGCGAACATCGGCAACAGCGCCGTCTCGTCGAGCATCCAGGAAGAGGTCGACAAGCTGACCTGGGCGATCCGCTGGGGCGGCGACACGGTGATGGATCTGTCGACCGGCAGGAACATCCACGAGACGCGCGAGTGGATCCTGCGCAACAGTCCGGTTCCGATCGGCACCGTGCCGATCTATCAGGCGCTCGAAAAGGTCGATGGTCGCGCCGAGGATCTGACTTGGGAGATCTTCCGTGACACGCTGATCGAACAGGCTGAACAGGGCGTCGATTACTTCACGATCCACGCCGGCGTGCTGCTGAAGCATGTACCGCTGACCGCGAACCGGATGACCGGCATCGTCTCGCGCGGCGGCTCCATCCTCGCCAAGTGGTGTCTCGCCCATCACCAGGAGAACTTCCTCTACACGCACTTCGAGGAGATCTGCGCGATCATGAAGGCCTACGACGTCGCGTTCTCGCTCGGCGACGGGCTGAGGCCTGGCTCGATCTGGGATGCGAACGACGAAGCCCAGCTCGGCGAGCTCGCGACGCTCGGCGAGCTGACCGCGGTCGCCTGGCGGCACGATGTCCAGGTCATGATCGAAGGCCCTGGCCATGTGCCGATGCAGCTGATCCGCGAGAACATGGATCTGGAACTCGACTGGTGCAAGGAGGCCCCGTTCTACACGCTGGGCCCGCTGACCACCGACATCGCGCCCGGCTACGACCACATCACCAGCGCGATCGGCGCCGCGCAGATCGGCTGGTACGGCTGCGCGATGCTCTGCTATGTGACGCCCAAGGAGCACCTGGGCCTGCCCGACAAGGACGACGTGAAGACCGGCATCATCAGCTACAAGATCGCCGCCCACGCCGCCGACCTCGCCAAGGGCCACCCGGCCAGCCAGATCCGCGACAACGCGATGAGCAAGGCGCGCTTCGAGTTCCGCTGGGAAGACCAGTTCAACCTGGGCCTCGATCCCGATACCGCGCGCAGCTATCATGACGAAACGCTGCCCGCCGAAGGCGCGAAGCTCGCCCACTTCTGCTCGATGTGCGGCCCGCACTTCTGCTCGATGAAGATCACCCAGGACGTGCGCGACTATGCGGCCAGCCAGGGCCTGGCCGAGAACGAAGTGCTCGCGAAGGGGATGGAGGCAAAGGCGGTCGAGTTCGTCAAGAGCGGGGCCGAGGTCTACCGAAAGCAGTGAACTCGCCTGCGCCTCGATGACATCCGGGAGCCCGGGAATCCGGTATAAAGAGTCCTCGCTCCCGAATTCATGAAAGGATGGCCGACATGACCCCGCTGACCCGCATTTTGAGCCTGCTCGCCCTGCTCGGTGCCACGCTCGGCGCCGCGCAGGCGGCCCGGATCACGCTCTGCGAAGACATCAATTTCCGCGGACGCTGCGTCACGCTCGATCGAGGAGTCGAGACACTCGATGACCTGGGCATGAATGACCGCATCTCCAGCATCCGGGTCGACGGCGAAGCGTGGCAGATCTGCACCGACGCCCGTTTCCAGGGCGAGTGCGCAGTGCTCGACGGCACCCGCCGCGACCTCGCGGGCACGCCCTTCCAGGACCGCATCTCCAGCCTGCGCCCGGCGCGGGAATCGGACGGCAAGGGATGGGGCAACCCGAACAACCGGCAGCAAGCCGCGATCGTCGTCTATCAGGACGCGAACTTCAGCGGGCGGTCGCGATCTTTCACCTCCGACGTGCCGGACCTGTCCCGTTTCGGCCTCAATGACAAGATCTCGTCGGTGCGCGTGCAGGGTGGTCACTGGCGCCTGTGCCGCGATGCGGACTATCAGAACTGCATCAACGTCGATCAGGGCGGCATCCGCGACCTCTCCGGGATCGGCCTCAACGACGCGGTCAGTTCGCTCCAGCTCGTCCGGCCGGGAGACGACGGCAACTGGAGGCACGACGGTCACCAGGATAGGAACGAGGGTCGCCCAGACAACGACAGAGGCATCGCGATTCTCTTCGAGGACGCCAACTTCGGCGGCCGCGCCCTGGAAGTGCGGGACGCGCTCCCCGACCTCGGCCGCCGCGGCTTCAACGACCGCGTCTCGTCGATCCGGATCACCCGCGGCCGCTGGCAGATCTGCCGTGACGCAAACTTCCAGGGGCGCTGCGAAGAGATCAGCCACAGCATCCGCGATCTCTCTGACCACGACTTCAACGACGCCGTGTCGTCGATCCGCCCGCTGCGCTGACGGCCCAGGCCCGAGCGAAAACTGTCTTGATCGATCCGAGCGGGTTTGCCTGATGAGCGCGGCCAACCCGCTCCGCCATTAGTGTGACTGATCGCCCATCACCGGTGCTGATACTGTTTATCGGCACAGCGTTCTGCCGCTACGCTAGCGGCAACGCGGCGCCGGGACCCCGGCCCGGCAAACGACAGACACTCTGATGACCTATCCCAAACCCCGCAGTCAGGCGATGCTCGAAGAACTGAGCCATTATGTGATCGCCGAACCCAAGCCTTTCGTCGTCGACATCCGCGCCTCGCGCGGCATCCAGCTCGCGACCGTCGACGGCGACTCCATCACCGACTGGTGCGGCCTCTACGGCTCCCGGCTGCTCGGCTACAACCATCCGCGCCTCTTCGAACCCGCCTATCTGGAGCTTCTGGGTTTCGCCGCGAACAACAAGATGGCGAACCCTGACTTCCTGACCGAGGAGTGCCTCGCCTACTACCGGCTGCTGCACAGGCTCGCACCCGAATGCATGCGCGATCAGCGGGTCGAAGTCTATGCGGTGAACTCGGGCGCCGAAGCGGTCGAGAACATGATGAAGTACCTGATCAATCTTCATCATAAGAAGCAGCTCGCCCAAGGCAGAACGCCGCTGAACCGCCGCTTCATCTATTTCGAGCAGGCATTCCACGGCCGTACCGTCTATGCGCTGAACATCACCAAGCTCGCCAACGATCCGATCGCGACCCGCGACTACCAGGGCATCGTCCAGGGCAACCTGCAGGTACCTTTCCCTGAATACGACGCGCGACGCTCCGCCGCCGAGAACGAGCGCGAAGTCGATCGCGCACTCGCGAACCTTGAATACCTGATGCACAGCTATCGCGACGAGATCGTCGGCGTGATCCTGGAGCCGATGCAGGGCGCGGGCGGCCACCGGATCGCGCTGCCCCGCTTCTATCGCGAACTCTCCCGCCTGTGCCACCGCTACGACGTCAGCTGGGGCCTCGATGAAGTGCAGACTTCGGGCGGCCAGACCGGCAAGGTGTTCTGCATCGACCTCTACGACATTCCGCACCCGCCGCAGGCGATCGCGGTCGCAAAGAAGTTCGGCAACGGCGTGATCTATATGCTCAATCCGATGGACGACGTCGGCGTGCTCGACTCGACCTGGGGCGGCAATCTCGGCGACATGGTCCGCTTCGTCCAGGAATGGAGCATCGTCGAAGAAGAGGATCTGATCGCTGCCGTGCCCGCCAAGGCCGAGCGCCTGCTCTCCGGCCTCGAAGGGCTTTGTGTCCGCCACCCCGCAATGATCGCGAACGTGCGCGGTCTGGGCCTCTACCAGGGCTTCACGCTGCTCGACCCGGCCGACAAGGGCCGCCTGCTCGAGCTGGCGCTGGAACAGGAGAACCTGCTTCTGCTCGGCGCCGGCACCGACAGCATCCGCTTCCGCCCACCGCTGGACGTGACGCTGGCCGAGATCGACGCGCTGATCGAAAAGCTCGGGCGCCTGCTCGGGGCGATGGAGCAAACGAAGACGAATGAAACAAGTCACAAAATACCTGGCACGCCAGTCTTGTCACACTAGTACACGTTTGATCCATACCCTCGTCGCGCAGACTGCTCTATTCTTTTCGGCTTGCCCCCGAAAATCGCGCCGATGTCGCGCCTGTGCCGATCCCTGCTGATTCTGCTGCTGTTGTGCCCGCTCATCGCGGGCGCGACAGGCTTGGCTTTCCGGATCGAGCGCCTGCCCGACGGAGTCGCTGCCCAAGAAAGCGAAGTGCTGTCCGGGAAGCTCGATTCCAGCTTCGTCCCGACGACAGTGGCAGCACTGAACGACCTGAGCAGCCCCCGCTGGTTCCGTCTGTTGCCGGAGGCCGACTGGCGGGAGAGTTCTCCCCCCGTCCTGCAGGTGCGCCAGAGCCGCTTCCAGCAGCTGACCGTTTATCCCCTGGACGGCTCGCCGCCGACCACTCTTTCCGCGCTGGGCCGGAATTTCCCGGCGAGCCAAACCCGCGGAATCCTGATCTTCCCGCTCGGCGCGACGCTTTCCTCTGCCCAGAGTATCTATCTGCGCGCCAGACTCGACGGCCCGCCGACCCGGCTCAAGCCCATCGTAACGCTGAACTCGCGCGATGCAGCCCAAGCGGCGACGCTGGCGCATGTCCGGCTCTCATCGGGCGCTTTTGCGGCGCTGATGGCGCTCGCACTGTGCGCGCTCTGCGTCTGGCTGATCGCCCGCGAACCGCTCTTCCTGATCTATTCGGGCCTGGTCGCCAGCCAGGGCATCTATGTCTGCCTGGCCTTCTACGAGGGTTACTCGCTGCCCGGCATCGAAAACCTGCTCTTCCTGGGCACCCGGCTTCAAAACTTCTTCGCGTCCCTCGGCGCCTTGATCGCCGTCCAGTTCGCGCGGAGGATGACCAACGTCAGGCAGATCGCCCCCCGTCTTGACCGGGCTCTGGCCCTGCTGCAAACGCTGTTCCTTTTGCTGCTGCTGGCCGTACTGCTGCTTCCCTTCGCATGGCGCTACGGCCTTGCCGCACTGGGCAACTTCGCGATCCTGACCGGAACGATGTTGATCGTCTTTGCCGGCGCGCTCGGCTGGTGGAAAGGCAGCCGGGCCGCAGCCTTCTTCCTGCTGGCCTGGCTGACGATGCAGGGCTTTACCTTCGCCCACTCCCTCTGCGATTTCCTCGGCCTCCAGCCCAGTCTCGCCGTCTACTACGGCTTTCCGCTGTCGATGGTGCTCTCCGGTGTCATGCTGGCGCTGGGTCTGGCCGACCGGGTCCGCGAGATGCGTGCCGCGCTCAGGGAAGCGCAAAAGCATGCCAATACCGATGCGCTGACCGGCGTGCTGAACCGCCGCACGATCCTCGAACGCCTGGATTCGGCGCGCAAGGCCTTCCGCAATGAGGGCGTCGCGGTCTCGGTGCTGTTCATCGACATCGATCATTTCAAGCGAATCAACGACACTCACGGCCATCTGGTCGGAGATGCCTGCCTGCGCGAGATCAGCCGCCGCCTGCTGGCGCGTCTGCGCCACTCGGATGCGGTCGGCCGCTACGGCGGCGAGGAATTCCTGATCGTGCTGCGCGGAGTCGAGCGCGCGGCCGCGGCCGCGCTCGCCGAAGAGATCCGCGAGGCGGTCGGCGTCCAGCCGCTCGACAACATCCGCTTGAGCTGCAGCATAGGCGTCGCGAGCAGCGGCTCCGACCCGCTTTCCGCGGAGGACCTGATCGCCCGCGCCGATGCAGCGCTCTATGCGGCCAAGAACAGCGGGCGCAACCGCGTCGCGATCGCGCCCGAATCATCGCTGCTCTCCCCTGACCCGGTCCAGACTGAAGGAGGATTCAATGCCGGCATCCACCCCGAAACCGCAAACCATACGCCCCGGTGATGTGCTGTTGCACATGGGCGATGGAGAAATCTCGAAACTGATCGCGTGGGCCAGCAACTCCCGCTACAGCCACTCGGCCCTGGTTCTCGACGACGCGACCCTGATCGAGGCAACCGGAGCCGGAGTCAAGACCAAGCCCCTCGCCCCCCGACTCACCAACCACCAGGAATTCAGCCTGATCGACGCGTGGCGTTTCGGCGGTGTCGACGCCCAGCTGAGCGCGGCCCGGCTCGCAGCGCTCCAGGACTCGGCCCGCTCCTTCATCGGCACCCCCTATCCGCTCAACCAGCTGTTCGAGCTGGGAATCGTCTGCGCGCTGCGCGACAAACTCGCCTGGCCGGAACCGCTCAAGTGGTTGCTCCGGATCGCGCTGGATCAGGTCGTGCGCTCGGACCCCGGGCAGATGGTCTGCAGCGAATTCATCTATCGCAGCTTCGCCGACGCAAAGACCGAGCCCCCTGGCGCTCTGCGCCCGGTCATCGAAGTCGTCGCCACCACCCAGCTCCCCTTCCCGGACATCGACTGGATCGCCTTGTACGAGGAGTACGAGCAGGCCCGCCAAGCATCTCCCCACACCCTGCCTGCGGCGCCGCTGCGCGCCAGCGCGGCCCCCTCCCCCGCAGTGCCCGCAACGGTCGATCCCGAGCACGCCGCGCTGGCCAGGCAGATCCGCCAGATGCGCCGCGCGGCGCGCACGCCGATCGCGGGCATTGCCGAAATCGTCGACCCCTGGCCCAATCCGGAGACCGTGACTCCTGAGGATTTCGCGACAAGCCCGAGTTTCGCACTCGCGAGCCACATTCTTTCCTGAAACAGATAGGGTTCGTCTTGCCGATTGGCGGTCGAGGTCGAATAATCCACTGATGCGGCCGGTCGGGCCGCCAGAGGAATCTCTCGATGAGTCCGAACCCCGATCTGTCCTCACGCCTGATCTCGGTGCTGCAGCGCAATTTCCCGGCATTCGGAGATCTCTGGGCACGCTTTCCGGACAACCTGTTCGTGATCCGCTGCGAAGAGGACGGCGGTTTCACGGTCGTCGCGATCAACCCGGCCCAGCAGAAGAGCATCAGCCTGCTCCCCCGGGATGTCGTCGGGCTATCGATCGAGCAGGTCGCCCCACCCGAATATCTCGGAGGGATCCTCGCCCACTACCGCGAATGTGTGGCATGCAAAACGCCGCTGAGCTACGAGGAATCGACCAGCGAACCAAGCCTGCGCACCCGGCACTGGCAGACGCTGCTCGTGCCGTCCGTGGACCGCAAGGGGCGGGTCGCCTACATCCTGGGCGTCTCCCGCGACATCACCGCCGTCCGGGCAACGGAAGAAGCTCTGCGGCGCGCCAACGAAGAACTCGAGAAGCGGGTTGCCGAACGCACCGCCGAACTGGAGGAGGCCAACGCGCGCCTGCTCGAACAGGCGATTCGCGATGGCCTGACCGGGCTCTACAACCGCAGGCATTTCTTTGCACTGGCGGCGCGCGAATTCGGCCTCGCGATCCGCCACACGAGGCCGATGTCGGTATTGATGATCGATCTCGACCACTTCAAGAAGATCAACGACCGCTTCGGCCACGCCGCCGGTGATCATGTGCTGCAGTCACTGGCCATGCAGATGGGTTCAGCGCTGCGCCAGTCCGATCTGCTCGGGCGTTATGGCGGCGAAGAGTTCGCCGCCTTGCTGACCGACACGGTCGAGCTGGAAGCCCGCCGGATTGCCGAGCGCCTGCGGGCCGAAGTGGCCACAGCCCACATCCATTGGGGCGAGCACCAGCTTGGCTGCACCTTGAGCCTGGGCATCGCGCATATGGATCCGGACCGCGACGTCAGCATCGAAGCGCTGATCGAGCGCGCCGATCAGGCTCTGCTCAGGGCCAAGCGGAGCGGGCGCAACCGGATGGAGTTGAGCGCCTGAACGCTAGAACTTGAGTTCGACGTTCAGGTTCAGGTCCGGCCGGGTCTCCCGGCTGTTCAGGTCGACCTGGGCGCCCAGCCCGTAGCTGAACGCAAGACTGCGATCGACACGGTAGCGGCCGGAAATCTTCGGGCTCAGGGTGTCGCTCCCCGCATCGACGAGACCCCGGTCGTACTTTCTCGAGCCCTTGCCCGTCAGATCCAGCGACAACCGCGGCGTCAGATCGACAGAACTCGTCCAGTGGTAGCCGACCGCGAGTTCCCGCCCCGCATCGGCGCTGCGCTCGACCGACATCCCGAGCTTGACCGCCAGAGGACCGAACTGGGTCTTCAGCTGCGGTTTCACCCCCATGTCCCAAGCCTTCGCGCTGAGCCGGTCCATCTGCCGGGTCAGGTGCAGACCCAGATCCAGTTTGCCCGGCAAGGGCATCAGCAGCGAATTGGACAGATCGAGCTTGTGATCAACCTTGATCGTATCGAGGCGCGGCGCAGCGCTATCCTGGCTGGCTGCGTTCAGCGCGAAGCGGGTCTTGCCGACCTCGCCCAAGCCTAAATCGAGGTGCATGCCCAGAGAGTCGACATCCTCTGCGCCGCTGGCGCGCTTGGCGCTGAGCGCAAGCTGGGGATCCTCGTTGCGGACGCTGAGCAGCTTCACGGTCTCCGCGCGGGCGCTCAGACTCGCGAGCGCGAGGAGGAGCAGGCAACAGGATGGACGCAGAAAGGCAAGCATCCCGACATCATAGCGAAGAGTCAGGCCCCGTCCGGTTACCGCATGTTGCAGGATGCTACCTGACGCAGGCTCGGCCAGAGGCTACACTCCGCCCTCAGCCTGACCGTTTTTCCGAAAGAAATCATGAGCTTCTCCCGCCATCCGCTCGAACTGCTCGCGCCCGCGAAGACGGCCGAGATCGCCCGCGAAGCGATCCTGCACGGCGCCGACGCCGTCTATATCGGCGGCCCCTCGTTCGGAGCGCGGGCCAGCGCCGGAAACAGCATCGCCGAGATCGCTGAGCTGAGCCGCTTTGCGCACCGCTTCGGCGTGCGCATCTTTGCGACGCTGAACACGATCCTGCACGACAACGAACTCGAAGCGGCCCGCCGCCAGGCGGTGGAGCTTTGGGAGGCCGGCGTCGACGCGCTGATCGTCCAGGACATGGGACTGCTCGAACTGGATCTGCCGCCGATCGCGCTGCACGCCTCGACCCAGTGCGACATCCGCACGCCGGAAAAGGCACGCTTTCTCGCTGCCGCGGGTTTTTCCCAGCTGGTTCTGGCGCGCGAACTGAATCTCGGCGAGATCCGCGCAATCCGCGCCGCGGTGCCCGATGACGTCGCGCTCGAATTCTTCATCCACGGCGCGCTGTGCGTCTCCTACTCCGGCCAGTGCTATCTGAGCCACGCACTGACCGGACGCAGCGCGAATCGCGGCGACTGTGCCCAGCTCTGCCGCCTGCCCTATACGCTACAGGACGGACAAGGCCAGGTCATCGCGTTCGAGAAGCACCTGCTCTCGCTGAAGGACAACAACCAGAGCGCGAACCTCGCTGAGCTCGCCGCCGCCGGAATCAGCAGCTTCAAGATCGAAGGCCGCTACAAGGACATGAGCTATGTGAAGAACATCACCGCTCATTACCGCCAGCTTCTCGACACCCTGCTCGAAACCCACCCCGAACTCGCGCGCGCCTCATCCGGTCGCAGCCATTTCGGCTTTTCCCCGGCTCCGGCCAGAAGCTTCAATCGCGGCGCCACCGACTACTTCGTCAATGGCCGGCAGCAGGGCATCGCCGCCTTCGATGCCCCGGCCCACATCGGTCAGGCCTTGGGGAGGGTGACCCGGCTGGGGGCGGACTGGTTCGAGATCGACAGCGAAGAGGCGCTCGCGAACGGCGACGGCCTGTGCTGGCTCCACAAGCGCGAAGTCGTCGGAGTGCAGGCCAACCTGGCCCGGCGCGAAGGCAATCACTGGCGCATCGTCCCCAGCCGGCCGCTTTCCACACTGCCCGGCCTCCAGCCGAATCTCGTCATCCACCGCAGCCGCGACCACGTCTGGGAGCAGACGCTGCAGAAGAAATCCGCCGAGCGCCGGATCGCCGTCGACATGAGGCTCGCCGACACGGCCGAAGGCCTCGAACTCGCGCTCAGCGACGAGGACGGAAACGCCATCAGCGCCCGCATCACGATCGCGAAGGAGGCTGCGCAAAATCCCGAACGGGCCGAATCCCAGCTACGCGATGGCCTCGCCAAACTGGGCACGAGCATCTTCTCGGCCCGGAAAATCGAAATCGCGACCGCCCAGGCCTGGTTCGTCCCCGCCTCGGCAATCAACGCGCTGCGCCGCGATGGCATTGCCCGGCTCGAAGAGGAAAGGCTCGCGAAATGGGTTCGCCCCCCTCGCCACCCCGAGAGCCTTCCCGCCGAGCCCTATCCGGAAACATCGCTGAGCTTTCTCGCCAACGTCTACAATCAGGCCGCCCGCCGTTTCTACACGCGCCACGGCGTCACGCTGATCGCCTCCGCCTTCGAAGCGCACGAGGAAGTCGGCGAAGTCGCGTTGATGACGACCAAGCACTGCCTGCGCTTCTCGTTCAACATGTGCCCGAAACAGGCGAGGCAGATGGGCATCAAGGGCCGGGTCAGCGCCGATCCGCTGACGCTGGTCTGCGGAAACGAGAAGCTCAAGCTCCAGTTCGACTGCCGGCGATGCATAATGCATATACTCGGCCGTGCGAAACGCCACACCCTGCAGAATCCACCGCCTTCGCTGGAAACACGCTCAAGCAACGGCGAAGAAGGCCGTTAGTCCTTACGTATTACGGGCATGAAGTCCTGCCGTTTGCGTCAAATGCGCCAGATGCCTATTCTATAGGGCTGGTTTCCCGTTTAACCGGGGTTGAATACAGAGCAGGAATCAAGAAGTGGCAATCTCGTTCTTCCGCAAAGGACCGTCTGAGGCGGAGCCGCAGAGCAAGAAAGACAAGCTCAAAAGCGCCTCCCAATCATCCGGAGATCCGAACACTTCGCTGCTGGATTACTCCCAGTTCGGCGAGGTTCGCGCATTGGCCGCCGCAGCGGGAAAAATCCAGGTCGCCGAACTGTCGGACACCGACCACCCCGCAATCGAAGAGGCAGCGATCCTGTTCGCGAACGGCACCGATGTCGCCGCAACCGCCGTTCTGGAAGCGGCGATCGAAGAAGGCGCGGCGAACAACCAGACCTTGTGGTTCATGCTGTTCGACCTCTACCGACTGACCGACGGCCGCGAAGCCTTCGAGCAGCGCGGCGTCGCATTCGCCCAGCAGTTCGGCCGCTCGCCTCCCGTCTGGTCAGAGCTGGGCCATTCTTCGACCCCCAAGCCCGCCCAAGCCCGCAGCTCGGCGCCGACGATCAGCCTGACCGGCAACCTCGGCAGTGCTTCGGCCCCGCAGTTCGAGCAGATCGAGAAGATCGCCCAGAAAGCCGGCACATTGCGGATTGAGCTGGCCCGGCTCAAGAGCGTCGATGACAGCGGCTGCGAGCTTCTGCTCGCACTGCTGCAGCGTTTGCGTCAGGCCAGAGTCAAGGTTCATCTGTCCAGCCCGCGCACGATGCTCGCGATGATCGAAAACCATGCCCAGCCCGGACGCCGCGAAGGCAAGGCAAGCTGGCTGATGGTGCTCGAACTGATCCAGGCCCTTGGCGAAGCCGACCGCTTCGACGAAGTCGCGCTCGACTACGCGATCACTTTCGAAGAGTCGCCCCCTTCGTATGAAGCGCCGGCAGAGGGCGCGCTGACGACGACCTCGCTGAAACAGCCGCAGGAGAGTTCTGACGCCTCCGAGCTGGAACTCGTCCCGATCGAAGAGGAAGCACCCCAGTTCGTACTTGAGGGCGAACTGTCCAGCAGCCAGAGCGAGACGATCCAGAATCTGGCCAAGTACGGCGCCGATCGCAAGCTCATCAAGATCGACGCGAGCCGCCTGCAGCGGATGGACTTCGTCAGCGCCGGCACGCTCTTCAATGTACTGGTTCGCTTCCAGACCCAAGGCAAGCAGTGCGCGATCCTCGGCCTGAACGCGATGGTCGCCGCGCTGCTGCGCGTGATCGGCGTCGATCAGGTCGCCACGCTGGAGCTTCGTCGCAGCTGACCCCTTGCTTTGTGCGCCGGCGGCCTCATTGTCTGGTGACGGCCGCCTGTCGCGGCATCACATCGGGAAAGCGCATGGAGCAATACCACGGCACCACCATCGTCTCGGTTCGCCGCGACAAACAGGTTGCGCTGGGCGGCGACGGACAGGTCACGCTCGGCAACATCGTCGTCAAGGGAACAGCCCGCAAGGTGCGCAGGCTCTACCACGGCAAGGTTCTCGCCGGATTCGCCGGCGGCACCGCCGACGCCTTCACGCTGTTCGAGCGTTTCGAAGCCAAACTCGAAAAACATCAGGGCCACCTGCTGCGCTCGGCGGTCGAGCTCGCCAAGGACTGGCGAACCGACCGGATGCTGCGCCGGCTCGAAGCGATGCTGATCGTCGCCGACACCGAGAGCACGCTGATCCTGACCGGCAATGGCGATGTGCTCGAACCCGAGCAAGGCATCGCCGCGATCGGCAGCGGCGGAGCCTACGCCCAGTCCGCGGCCCGAGCCCTGCTTGAGAACACTGAACTGGCTCCGCCCGAAGTCGTCAAGAAGGCGCTGACGATCGCCGGCGACCTGTGCATCTACACGAACCAGAGCCACACGATAGAAACCCTCGAGTGGTGAGCCGTCCCACCCCCCTCTTGAAAGCCAAGCCATGAGCGAGATGACTCCCGCGGAAATCGTTTCCGAACTCGACAAGCACATCGTCGGCCAGGACAAAGCCAAGCGCTCGGTCGCGATCGCGCTGCGCAACCGCTGGCGCCGCGCCCAGGTCGACGAGGCGCTGCGTCACGAGATCACCCCGAAGAACATCCTGATGATCGGCCCGACCGGCGTCGGCAAGACCGAGATCGCCCGCCGACTGGCGCGGCTCGCGAACGCGCCCTTCATCAAGGTCGAAGCGACGAAGTTCACCGAAGTCGGCTATGTCGGCCGCGATGTCGACACGATCATCCGCGATCTTGTCGAGGTCGCCGTCAAGGACGAACGCGAGCAGGCGATGCGCCGGGTCCGCAACCGGGCCGAGGATGCCGCGGAGGACCGCGTTCTCGACGCGCTGCTGCCACCGGCGCGGCCGGTCGGCTTCGGCTCCAGCGAAACCCCGGAGATCGAGGACAACGCGACGCGCCAGAAATTTCGCAAGAAACTGCGCGAAGGCGAGCTCGACGACAAGGAGATCGAGATCGAAGTGGCCGCTTCCGGCCCGGTCGCCGAAATCTTCGCGCCCCCCGGAATGGAGGAGCTGACCCAGCAGATCCAGGGCATGTTCCAGAACATCGGCAACGGCAAGAAGGCGATGCGCCGGCTCAAGATCAGCGATGCGCTGAAGCTGCTGACCGACGAAGAGGCGGCCCGTCTGGTCAATGACGACGAGGCAAAGCTGGAGGCCGTGCGCAAGGTCGAACAGAACGGCATCGTCTTTCTCGACGAGATCGACAAGATCGCCGCGCGCGCGGAAGCGGGCGGCGCCGACGTCTCGCGCCAGGGCGTGCAGCGCGACCTGCTGCCGCTCGTCGAAGGCACGACCGTGACGACCAAGTACGGCATGGTCAAGACTGACCATATCCTGTTCATCGCCAGCGGCGCCTTCCATCTCGCCAAGCCTTCCGACCTGATCCCCGAGATGCAGGGCCGCTTTCCGATCCGCGTCGAACTGGAAAGCCTGTCGGTCGAGGATTTCGAGCGGATCCTGACCAGCACCGACGCCTGCCTGACGACCCAGTATGCAGCGCTGCTGGCCACCGACGGGGTCAAGCTGGAGTTCCTGCCCGAAGGCATACGCCGGCTCGCCGAGATCGCCTGGCAGGTCAACGAGAGCACCGAGAACATCGGCGCGCGCCGGCTCTACACAGTGATGGAGAAGCTGCTCGAAGAAGTCAGCTTCGAAGCCGGCAAGCCAGGCCTCGACAAGCTGAGCATCGATGCCGCCTATGTGAACGGACGGCTGGAGACCCTGGCCGGCAGCGAAGACCTCGCCCGCTACGTGCTCTGAGAGCGCAAGGCGAAGGGTTTGCCCGCCCTTCGCCGACCGCGGCGGCTAGCCGAACAGGTAGAGCCCCGCGAGCAGCGCCGAGACGGCGAGGAAGGGCAGCGAGTAGAGGTGGAAACGCCACCAGGCGCTCCTGTCACCCAACAGGCGCAGCGCGATCAGGTTCGCGAGCGAACCGACCAGAAACCCAAAGCCGCCGACATCGACGGCCCACGCGACGACCCGCCAGTTACCGCTGTGCTCGGCGAGCAGAATCGCGGCCGGAACATTGCTGATCAGCTGCGAGACCAGCACGCCCGAAGCGAAGAGCCTCAGCGGATAGTCGAGCCCGATCGCCTCGACCAGGTGCCGGACCGGTTCGAGCTCGGCGACGAGGCGCAGGTCGATGAACATCAGCACGAAGATCGCGATCAGCGCCCAATCGACCTGGCGCAGCACGCGCCGCGCCGCGACCAGAAAAACCCCGGCGACGAGAGCGAGAGCCCAGAGCGGCCGGTGCAGATCGAGCAGCACCACAAAGGCAGGATAGAGCAGCAGCGAAGTGCCCAACAGGCGCCGGTTCAGCGACGGCGCTTCGACGTCCTCGTGCGTCTCTATCCGCACCGGCGCAAAAGCCCATATCGTGAAGAGGAGCAGAACCGCGATCAGGATCAGCGCCAGAGGCAGCATCGCAGCGACGAAGGTGTGGAATGCGACGCCCGAGCGATGCCACAGGAACAGGTTCTGCGGATTGCCGAGCGGCGTCAGCACCGATCCGGCATTGACCGCCAGCGCTTCGAAGATCACCAGGCGCGAAGTCGGCAGCCTGGCCATGCCGCGCAGACCCAGCGTCAGCGGCACGACGATGAAGAGCGCGATATCGTTGGTCAGCACGCAGGCGAGCAGCGCCGAGGCCAGAACCAGAAACAGCGCGAGCTGACGCTCGCTGTGCATCCGCGTGACGAGTTCGAAAGCCGAGCGCTGCAGAAAGCCGCACTCTTCGAGCCCGGTCGTCAGCAGCAAAAGTCCGGCCAGAGCCGCAATCGTTGGCCAGTCCACGCGCTGCGGATAGGACGAGACCTGATCGGGATGGAGAAGGCTCAAACCCAGGCACAGCAGGACCAGGATCAGCAACAGCCTGTCCTGGCGCAGGCGATCGAGAATCCGGGAAGGAACCAGCAGAAGCTCTTGCATCTTGGGGCTCGGGGGGAAGAACCAAGATTTTACGGGCAAGCGGCGATTTGCAGCGATAATCGCGGCGAACAGCGCTTTGCGAGGAAATGGGCATGCAGATTCTGGGCGTCGATGTCGGGGGCAGCGGCATCAAGGGAGCGATCGTCGAGACCCGGACGGGCAAACTGCTCAGTCCGCGGATACGGATAGCCACCCCTCAACCGGCCACTCCCGAAGCGGTCGGACAGACCCTGACCGAGCTGATCTCGCGCCACGGCTGGACGGGACCGGTCGGCATCGGTTTTCCGGCGGCGATCCAGCGCGGCATCGCGCGCACTGCCGCGAACATCGATGCTTCCTTCATCGGTCTGGCGATCGCCGACTACTTTTCGGAGATCAGCGGTTCTCGCTGCTTCATCGCCAACGATGCCGACGTGGCCGGCCTCGCCGAGATGCGCTTCGGTGCCGGCAAGGATCACAGCGGAGTCGTGCTGATCGTCACGATAGGCACCGGGCTGGGCACGGCGCTGTTCGCGAACGGTCAGCTTCTGCCGAACACCGAGCTGGGCCACATCTTTCTGAAGAACGGCGAAGAAGCCGAAGCGTATGCGTCGGACGCGGCGCGCGAAGCGCACAAGCTCAAATGGAGCGCCTGGGGCAAGCGCTTCAACCGCTACCTCGCGACGATGGAAGCGCTGTTCTGGCCAGATCTGATCGTGCTCGGCGGAGGGGCGAGCGCGAAACTTGAAAAATACTCGTCGCAAATCACGGTCAGGGCGCCGGTCGTCCCGGCGAGTTTCCTGAACCAGGCGGGGATCGTCGGCGCCGCGCTCTTCGCCGAGACCCAGCTCACGCCGCACGATCAGTGACGGGGGGCGGAAGCCGCGGTTTTTGAGGGGGGTTGCGCGGCCGATTGTGCGGCAGCCTTGGCCGCCGCTTCCCGCACCCGCTCGTCGTGCTTCTTCTGCTTCTCGTCGTAGCGTGCCGCATCTTCCCGGGCGCGGCGCGCACGTTCGGCCGCCGCCGCGGCATCGCGCTCGCGCCGTCCGGCCTTCGCGTCAGCGCGGCGAGCCTTATCCGCCCCCCGCGCCTCGGCCTGCCCGAGCGCATGTCCGCGCGGCTCAACCTGCTGCCTGGCCTGCTTTTCCCGGAAGAGCCTGGCCTGCTCAGCCTGCTCGGCTTCGCGGACCGGCCGGTCGGCCTCGCGCGCCGCATCGCGCGCCGCGACGCTGCGCGCCCTCACCTCCCGCTCCAGCCTCCCGGCCTCGTTCTGCTGAGCCCTGACCGCGTTCTCGCGGCGGATCAGCGACTGCTTCAGGTCTTCGCGGCAACGGTTCTCGAGGATCTTCGCCCGGCATTCGGCCTCGCCGCGCACGCGGTCGACTTCGATCCGCTCGCGCTCTTCGCTGCTCTGCTGGCGCAGCGTCGCCGCGCGCTCGAGTTCGCTGCGGTCGCGCTCGGCATCGCCGGGGCTGGCCGTTTGCGCGAAAGCGGGCAAGGAGAGAGCGGCCAGCAGGGCCAGAAACAACACTTGTGAGTGCAAGGACATCGGGATACCGGCTCACGAAACCGAAAGATAGGCAATTATGCCGCAGCGCGGCCATTACAATAGCCGGTTTCGTCTCCACCCCTCTTTTCCGATGATCCTCCTGCGCAATCTCGTCCTCGCCCGCGGCGCCAAGCGTCTGATCGACGGCGCCAGCCTTCAGCTTCACCCCGGCTGGCGGATAGGCCTGGTCGGCGCAAACGGAACCGGAAAGTCGACGCTGTTCGCGGCGCTGCGCGGCCTGCTCCACGCCGACTCCGGCGACCTCGAAATCCCGCCGGGCTGGACGATCGCCCACGTCGCGCAGGAAACGCCCGCGCTCGCGGTTCCGGCGATCGAGTACGCGCTCGATGGCGACGCCGAGCTCAGGCGCCTCGAAGCGGGGCTGCGCGATGCCGAAGAAAAACAGGACGGAATCGCGATCGGCGAACTGCACGCCCGGCTCCAGGAGATCGACGGCTACGGCGCCCGCGCCCGCGCCGCGGCGCTGCTCGACGGTCTGGGCTTCTCGACCCCGGACATGAGCCGTCCGGTCGCGGACTTCTCCGGCGGCTGGCGGATGAGGCTGAACCTCGCCCAGGCGCTGATGTGCCGATCCGACTTGCTGCTGCTCGACGAACCGACCAACCACCTGGATCTCGACGCGGTGATCTGGCTGGAGAGATGGCTGGCCGGCTACCGCGGCACGCTGATGCTGATCTCGCACGACCGCGACTTCCTCGACGGCTGTACCGACCACATCCTGTCGCTCGCCGACCACACGCTGACCCTCTATTCAGGCAACTACAGCGCCTTCGAAGAGCAGCGCGCGGCCCAGCTCTCGCAACAGCAGGCGATGTACGAGAAACAGCAGCGCGAAGTCGCCCACCTCGAAAACTACATCCGCCGCTTCCGCGCGAAGGCCACGAAAGCCCGCCAGGCACAGAGCCGGATCAAGGCGCTCGACCGGATGGAGCGGATCTCGGCCGCCCACGTCGACACCCCCTTCGACTTCACGATCCCGGCGCCCGAGCGCGCGCCCGACCCGATGCTGGTGCTCGACGGCGTCGTCGCCGGCTACCCCGACCGGCGGGTGCTCGAAGGCGTCGGGATGACGATAAGGCCGGGCATGAGAATCGGTCTGCTGGGCCCGAACGGCGCCGGCAAATCGACACTGGTCCGGCTCCTCGCCGGCGAAACCGCGCCTCTCGCCGGGACGCGGATCGAAGGCAAGGGCCTCGAAGTCGGCTATTTTGCCCAGCACCAGCTCGAACAGCTGCGCACCGACGAATCCCCGCTCGCCCATTTCATTCGCCGCGAACCGCAGACCCGGGAACAGGAACTGCGCGACTACCTCGGCGGCTTCGACTTCCGCGGCGGCATGGCGGACACACCGGTCGGCCCCTTCTCGGGCGGCGAAAAGGCCAGGCTCGCGCTGGCCCTGCTCGTGCGCAGCCGCCCCAACCTGATGCTGCTCGACGAACCGACCAACCACCTGGACCTCGAGATGCGCCACGCGCTGACCCGCGCGCTCGCCGAATACGAGGGCAGCATGGTCCTCGTCTCGCACGATCGCGCGCTGCTGCGCACCGTCTGCGATGCCTTCCTGCTCGTCGCCGACGGCCGCGTCGAGCCCTTCGAAGGCGACCTCGACGACTACCTCGTCTGGCTCGAAGAGCGGCGCGCCCAGCACGCCGCCGCAAACATCGATCAGGACGCAGCCCAGGACAAGGCCGCCCGCCTCCAGGCCAGAGCCGACGAAAAGGCCGAACGCCAGGCCAAGCTCTCCCGCCGCCGCCCGCTCGCGAAGGAGCTCGAACAGATAGAGCGGCGGATGGACGGCTGGAACGGCGAGAAGAAGCTGCTCGATGCGCGCCTCGCTGACCCGGCGCTGTATTCGGGCAACGCCGATTCGGCCCAGCTGCAGACGCTGCTCAAGCGCCAGGCCGAACTCGCAACGCTGATCGACAAGGGCGAGCTGCGCTGGCTGGACATCCAGACCGAGCTCGAAGAGATCGGCGAGATCTGACGCCGATGTCCGATTTTCGGCTTCGCAGGACGCCAGCTCCGGCCGCGACTCGTATCATTGGCGAAAGGGTCACCTCCAGCTTCAGGGGTGGCGGCGCCCGCAAGGCTGCGCGGGAAACGTCCTCCCGTTAAACTTTCATTCAATTGGCCACAAGAAGGAATCCCACTCTATGACAGAACCCACCACTCCGACGGCAAGCGATTTTGTTGCCCAGATCATAGAAAACGATCTCCGGACGAACAAACATGAAGGGCGGGTCGCGACCCGCTTCCCCCCAGAGCCCAATGGCTATCTGCACATGGGGCATGCAAAATCGATCTGCCTGAACTTCGGGTTGGCCAAAAAATTCCAGGGCAGCTGCAATCTTCGCCTCGACGATACCGACCCGGTCGGCGAATCGATGGAATATGTCGAGTCGATCATCCGCGACGTCCGCTGGCTCGGCTTCGACTGGGGCGATCGGCTTTTCTATTCCTCGGACTATTTCGAGAAGCTCTATTCCTTCGCGACGGAGCTGATCAAGCAAGGCAATGCCTATGTCTGCGACCTGAACGCGGACGAGGTTCGCGAGCGGCGCGGCTCGTTCAGCGAACCGGGCCGCGAGAGCCCTTATCGGAACCGCAGCGTCGAGGAAAATCTGGATTTGTTCTCCCGGATGCGGGCGGGCGAATTCGCGGACGGCACGCATACGCTGCGCGCGAAAATCGACATGGCTTCGCCGAACCTCGTGATGCGCGATCCGGTGATCTACCGGATCAAGCGGGAGCTGCACTACCGGACCGCGGACAAGTGGGTGATCTACCCGATGTACGACTTTGCGCACTGCCTCTCCGACGCGCTGGAAGGCATCACGCATTCGATCTGCACGCTCGAATTCGAAAACAACCGCCCCCTCTACGACTGGATCGTCGAGAGGCTGATCGCCCGCAATCGCCCGCAGCAGACCGAATTTGCGCGCCTGAACCTGAGCTATACGGTTCTCAGCAAGCGCAAACTGATCCAGCTGGTCAAGGAAGGCCATGTGCGAGGCTGGGACGATCCGCGCATGCCGACGCTGGCCGGAATGCGGCGCCGCGGCTTCTCTCCCGCGGCCATCCGGAATTTCTGCTCCGAGATCGGCGTCGCGAAGAACGACAACCTGATCGATCTGTCGCTGCTCGAACATTGCGTCCGCGAAGACCTCAATGACAGCGCGCCCAGGGCGATGGCCGTGTTGCGTCCGCTGCGCGTCGTCATCGACAACTACCCGGAAGGCCAGGTCGAAGAATTCGACTGCGCCAACCATCCCCAAAAGCCGGAAATGGGCTCAAGGGCGCTGCCGTTTTCCCGGGTGCTCTATATCGAGCGCGACGACTTCATGGAAAATCCGAGCTCGAAGTATCACCGCCTCGGCCCGGGCAAGGAAGTCCGCCTCAGAAATTCCTACGTCATCGCTTTCGCGAGCATGGTCAAGGACGAGGCCACCGGCGAAGTGATCGAGCTGCACTGCACCTACGATCCTGAAACCCGCGATGCGCCTCCGGCCGACGGCCGCAAGGTGAAGGGCGTGATTCACTGGGTTTCGGCGGAACACTGCGTCCCCGTCGAAGTGCGCCTCTATGACCGCCTGTTCAATATCCCGGAACCGGCCGGCGAAGAGGATTTCACGCGCCACCTGAATCCGGAATCTCTGGAAGTGCTGAGCACCTGCTATGCCGAAGCGAGCCTGAAAAACGCCGCGCCGGGCAGCCGCTATCAGTTCGAAAGGCTGGGGTATTTCTGTGCCGACGAAAAGGACTCGCAAGCGGATAAACCCGTGTTCAACAGGATCGTCGCGCTGAGGGATTCGTGGGCGAAGGTGGCCGCGGGAGCGCGGGCTTGAGCTGGCTGGGGAACAAGGGTTCGAACCTTGATTAACGGAGTCAGAGTCCGTCGTCCTACCAATTGAACGATTCCCCAATCAGGAGGCCTCAGCTGCGCTGGGGCCTGCAAGGAAGTGCGCAAGTCTAGGATGTTTGGTATTCCATGTCAAGAAAGTCACCGCCCGACGACGCCTTTTTCTCCGAAAAAGCCCGTTTGATGAGCCCGATTCCGGCTCCGGCGGACCACCCGAACGCGGTCTTGAAGGGTCAGCGCGGATGGGTTCCGTGCTGATCGCGCCGCAAGGAATTCCCGGTTCCAGGACCGGCCCGACGCGGCCGGCCCACACTTCCAGAACAAATCTTGATGAGCTTTTCGATGAACAATAAAGAATGTATCCGCACGCGCTTTGCCCCCTCGCCGACCGGTTTTCTGCACATCGGCGGAGCCCGGACGGCGCTTTTCAACTGGCTCTATGCGCGGCACTTTGGTGGCTCTTTTGTCCTTCGCGTCGAGGACACGGATCAGCAGCGTTCGACCGCCGAATCGACGCAAGCGATCCTCGATGCGATGAATTGGCTGGGCCTGGACTGGGACGAAGGCCCGATCTTTCAGGCGGAACGCGTCGAGATTCACCGACAGAAGGTTCGCCAGCTGATCGCGGAGGGAAAGGCCTATTACTGCAACTGCTCTCCGGAGGAACTGGAGGACATGCGCAAGACCGCGCTGCAGCAAGGCCGCAATCCCAAATACGATGGCCGTTGCCGGGACAAGCATCTCGAACAGGGAGCGGACACGGTCGTGCGTTTCCGCTGCCCGGACTCCGGATCGACTGAATTCGACGATCTGATCAAGGGACCGATCAGCTTCAGGAACGAAGAACTCGACGATCTGATCATCGAGCGCAGCGACGGCTATCCCACCTACAATTTCGCGGTCGTCGTCGATGATGCCGAGATGGCGATTACCCACGTCATTCGCGGCGATGACCACATCAACAACACCCCCCGGCAGATCCTTCTCTACCAGGCTCTGGGCTACCCCTTGCCGCGCTTCGGCCACGTCCCGATGATTCTCGGCGATGACAAGGCGCGGCTCAGCAAGCGCCACGGAGCCACGTCCGTCATGGCTTACAAGGACATGGGCTTTCTTCCCGAAGCGCTGGTCAATTACCTCGCCCGCCTGTCCTGGTCTCATGGCGACCAGGAAATCTTCTCCCGCGCAGAGCTGGTTGAACTGTTCGACCTCGATGCGGTCGGCAAGTCGGCGGCCGTCTTCAACCAGGAAAAACTCCTCTGGCTGAACCAGCATTACATCAAGGAATACCCCAGGGACAGCCTCGCTTCGGCGGCCACCGAGTTCTGGAAGGAAAAGAACTTTCCGATCTTCGACAACGCGCTCGCCGAGCAGGCCGCCGCCGATTTCAAGGGGCGCTCAAAGACGATCGTTGAAATCGCGGAAGCCGCAGCCTTCTATTTCCTGGACGAACTCGTCTATGAAGAGGAAGCGGCGAACAAATTCCTGACCCCTGACGCGGCGGCTCCGTTGCGCGCGATCCACGCAGAACTCCCGGCGCTTGCCGACTATACGAAGGACGGGATCGATGCCTTTTTGAGGTCGGTTGCCGAGTCCTGCGGCGTCAAGATGAAGTTTGTCGCCCAGCCCCTGAGGGTGGCCCTTTCGGGGAAAGCGACGAGTCCCGGCCTCGACGAGATGATGATCACGCTCGGCAAGGAACGGACATTGAAGCGCATTCGCGAAGCGCTCAGCTTCATCGCAAAGGACTGACAGCCCGGCGCCAACGTGCTAGACTGCGCCTCTCCGGTGATTCAGAACCGCAACGGCTCCGCATCACCGGATACCACGCAGTCCGTGGTCCCATCGTCTAACGGTTAGGACGCTGGCCTCTCACGCCGGAAATAGGGGTTCGATACCCCTTGGGACTACCAGCGCTTTCGACACCTGTCGGACGCGCTACAGATCGCACAAAGCGACCCGCTTACGATCTGATCAGAACGCCTATCCTCTCTGCGCGAAGTCGCGGCAACTGCGACCGATCAACCGTCAAGCGGATCCGAATCACCTTTTTCGGATCAAAAGCATGGAATATGCGATCCGGCCTGCGACGATAGCCGATTTTCAGACCATCCTTTCCTGGATCACCTCCGCTGAGACATTGAAACTCTGGGGCGGCCCTTCCCTGTCCTTTCCGCCTGCGATCGACCGAAGCTGGCGTGAGATTGAGGCGGGTCCGGAGAACGCTTTCGTCCTTGTCGATCAGCAAGGCCTCGTCGTGGGCTTTGGACAAACGCTCCTGCGCGAACCCGATGCCGTCCATCTCGGCAGGATCATTGTTGCGCCGACCCGCAGAGGGCAAGGCGTAGGGCGTCATCTGTGCAAGGCGCTGTTGCAACTCGCCCTTGAACGTCAGCATCCCTCCCGGATTACACTCAACGTCTACAGGGAAAACGCTTCTGCTTTATCCCTCTATACAGCCCTGGGTTTTGTGCTGAGCACCGAGGATCCGGAGAAGATGTCCTGCTCCATGTACCTGACCCCCTCAGCGATCACCTGTTGATTCCCGGCGAGCTCTGGTCTGACACAGGCCAGAGCTCGCCGGGTCAGTGCACCGCCGACGCGTCGATCGCGCGAGCCGGTCGCGGCGCCAGCCAGATGCTCAGCGCGGCCACGCCGAGAACCGTCGCGAGCAGCATCAGCAGCTGATTGGTCGCGAGCATCACGCTCTGGCTGTGCACCAGATAGTCGAGGGAATCGATGATGCCCGGCTGCTGCATCGCCTGGGCCGGAATGGCGTCGCCGGCCCTGTCCATCGTCGCGACCAGATCGGCGTGGTTAAGCTTGATCTTGTCCTCCCACAGCGTGCTGACCATCGAGGTCGCAATCGCGCCCGCCAGGGTCCGCAGGAAATTCATCAACCCCGCAGCCGAGTTGGTCTCCTTCTCATCGACCGCGGCGAGCGCGACACTCATCAGCGGCACGAAGAAGAAGGGCATGCCGATTCCCATCACCAGCAGCGGCAGCGAAACACTCCAGAAGTCCATGTCGGTGTTGCCGAAGGCCCGCCAGAAAGTGACCACGCCCATCCAGGCCACGCCGAAGAACACCAAGCGGCGCGAGTCGAGCTTCTCGGACATCACCGCGGCCAGCGGCGCGAGGAAGATCGCCAACACGCCGCTCCAGGCGACCGCCAGCCCGGACCAGGTCGCCGTGTAGCCCATGAAGTTCTGCAGCCACAAGGGCGTCAGCACGTTGATGCCGAAGAAGGCGCCGAAGGCCAGGACCAGGGTCAGCAAGCTCATCGAATAGCCGCGATGGCGGAAGACGCGCAGATCGACGACCGGATCGTGGTGGGTCAGCTCCCAGATCAGGAAAGCGGCAAAGCCGATCGCCGCGATGATCGCGAGCACGACGATGTAGGTCGAGGAGAACCAGTCCTTGTCCTTGCCTTCGTCGATCATGATCTGCAGCGCGCTGACCCAGACGATCAGCAAGCCCAGACCGACCTTGTCGATCGGCGCGCGGACGAGCGCGGACTCGTAGCGCTTGAGCAGCCCCCAGGCGAACCAGCCGCCCGCCAGCGCGATCGGCACGTTGAGGAAGAAGACCCAGGACCACGAGACCTGGTCGCACATATAGCCGCCGACGATGGGCCCGAGGATGGGCGCGATCAGCGTCGTCATCGACCACAGCGCGGTCGCCGCGGCGGCCTTGCTCTTCGGGAAGATCTGCAGCAACAGGGTCTGCGACAGCGGCATCAGCGGTCCGCCGGACAGCCCTTGCAGCACGCGAGCGAGCAACAGCATGCCGATCGAACCGGAGAGGCCGCACAGCGTCGAGAACACGCCGAACAAGACCATCGAGGTCGAAAACACCCGCACCGCGCCGAAGCGATTGGCCAGCCAGCCGGTCAAAGGCACCGAGATCGCCTCGGCCACCGCATAGGCGGTGATGACCCAGGTGCCCTGGCTGCTGGTGACCGCCAGCGCGCCGGCGATCGTCGGCACGGCCACGTTGGTGATCGTCATGTTGAGCACGGCGATGAAGTTGCCGGCGGCCAGCAGCAGCGCGGCCACCCACAGCATGCCCCCTTGCAGGGGCTGCTCACCGTTGGGAAGAAGGGCCTGCTTCATCGCAAAGGCCTCACTTGCCGGAACGGGTATCGATGCGCGCATCCATCGACAGGCCGACCTGCAGCGGGTGCGCCTTCAGATCGGCGGGGTCGATATCGATGCGCACCGGCAGGCGCTGCACCACCTTGATCCAGTTGCCGGTCGCGTTCTGCGCCGGAATCGTCGAGAAAGCCGCCCCCGTTCCGCCGGAGAAACCCGCCACGGTGCCGCGGTAGCTGACCTTGTCGCCGTAGATGTCCGCGTGCAGTTCAGCCTTCTGGCCGATCCGCACATTCTCGAGCTGCACTTCCTTGAAGTTGGCGTCGACGTGCATCCGGTCCACCGGCACCACGGTCAGCAGCGGCGCGCCGGCCTGCACGCGCTGGCCGACCTGGACCTGGCGCTTCGCAACGACACCATCGACCGGAGCGCGGACGACGGTGCGCGCCAGATCGACGCGCGCCTGATCGCGCCGGGCGCGCGCCAGCGCCACTTCGGGGTTGTTCTCGGTCGAGCTGTTGTCGATCAATACCGCATTGGCTTCGCGCGAGCCGATCGCGGCGGCGCGGTTGGCGCGGGCCTGGGCCGAGCCGGCGCGGGCCACCTCGAGATTGGCCTTTGCGGTCGCGAACGCGTTCTGGGCCCGGGTCAGCTCGTCCCCCGAAACCGAGCCGGTGCCGGCCAGCGCCTCGCGGCGCTTCAGGTCGATCTGGGCGCGCTCGAAATCGGCTTCGGCCGCCTGGAGCTGGGCTGCGGCGCGCCCCTGATCCGCTTCGCGGCTGGCGATCTGCGCGCTCAGCCCTTCGTCGTTGGCGTGGAAGCCGCGCACGCGGCGCACGGCGCTGGCGTATCCGGCTTCGGCCTGGGCCAGAGCGAGGCGGGCATCGGTATCGTCGATGACGACCAGCGCGTCCCCTTTCCTGACCGCCTGGGTATCGACTACCTTGACCTCGCGCACGGTGCCGCCCACCGACGGCGTGACCTGGGCGATCTCGACCGCGGCATAGGCGTTGTCGGTGCTGACGAAGTGCGACGCATACAGGCTCCAGTAGGAGCCATAGCCGATTCCGGCTGCGACGACGACGGCGCCCAGGGCGAGGAAGAGCTTGCGGCGGTGCGGGCTGGTCTGAGCCTCGACGGCGGCAACGGCGGAGGCTTCGATGCTTGAAATTTGCGACATGTTGATTTCCTTTGGAACGAATTCGGGACTGGGTCAGGACTTATCGGAGCGGAAGCCGCCGCCGAGCGCGCGCGCCATCGCCACATCGATGCTGAAGGCGCGCGACTGCAGATCGCTCAGCTGGCGCTGACTCGCGAGCAGCGCGTCCTCGGCGGTCAGCACGTCGAGGTAGTTCGAGAGCCCGCCGTCGTAGCGATTGCGGGCGATCTGCCAGGCTTCGCGAGCCGCTGCGACAGCCGCCTGGCAACGGTCGAGCTGCCCCGCCAGAGCGCGCCAGCTGACCGCCGAGTCGGCGACTTCGTGCAGCGCTTCGGTCACCGTGGCCTCGTAATTCGCGACCGCCTCGTCGTAGTCGGCGCGCCGCCCCTTGACCTGCGCCTTGAGCCGACCACCGTTGAAGATCGGCAGCGAGATCGCCGGACCGACGCTGCCGATGTCCGAACCGGACTTGAAGAGCTTGTCCAGGCCCAGCGACTGCACGCCGATGAAGGCCGACAGGTTCACGTTCGGATAGAACTCGGCACGGGCAGCATCGATACGCTTGGCGGCCGCTTCGGCGCGCAGACGCGCGGCGACGACATCGGGGCGGCGCCCCAGCAGGTTCAGCGCGAGCTTCTCGGGCAGGCCCGGAGCCCGGTCGAGCTTGATCGTCGGGCGCGCGATCGCCAGCCCGCGATCCGGTCCGGCCCCGAGCAGCGCGGCGATGCGGTTGCGCAGCAGCGCGATCTGCTCATCCGCGGCCAGCAGCTCGCCCTGCGCGCCCGCCATCCGGGAATCGGCCTGCCTGACGCTGCCCAGCGTCTCCAGCCCGTTGGCGTAGCGCTGATGGAACAGCGCGCAGGTCTTGCTGCGCACCTCGACCGCGGCGGCGGCGGTATCGCGCGCAGCGTGGAGTCGGGCCAGCTCCGCGTAGGCGCTGGCCACCGAGGTGCTCAGCATCAGCCTCGCCTGGGCGGCGTCCGCGGCGACGGCGTGACGCTCGGATGTCGCGGCGGCCAGCGCGGCGCGGTTGCGTCCCCAGAAGTCCAGCTCCCAGCTGAAGTCCAGAGTCATCCGGCCATAGTCTTTCCAGCCGTCGGGCAGCGCCGAGCGAGGCATCAGCAGGTTGTAGCTCTGCTTGGCCTCCTCGGCCGACGCATTCGCGCTGACTTGCGGCCCCGTCGCGGAATCGGCCGTCTGCACGCCGGCTTCAGCGCGACGCAGTCTGGCCTCGGCCGCGCGCAGGCTGGGCGAGCCCGCGAGCGCATCGTCGATCAACGCGTCGAGCTGGGCATCCCCATAGCTTTGCCACCAGCGCTCGGGCAGCCAGGCCTGTTCCGGCGCGGCGAGGCTCTGGCTGGCCTCCCACTTTTCCGCGGATTTGATCTGGGGCATCGCTCCCAGCTCGGGCATCTGTGCGCAGGCGGCGAGGGTCAGCAGCCCGACCATCAGCAGCGATGTGCGCAAGCGGGGGAAGGGACTGGAATCGATCTGGAACGGAAGACGGGGGAGCGGCTGGGACACTGCGAGGATCCTTTACGAAACAGTACCGTACAGTTTCGCATTGACAGCATTTGCCGGTCAAGCAAAACTGTACGGGTCTGTCTCAAAGCAATGGGTTAAGAATGCGCATCAAGACTGAATCGCGCCGCCAGGCCATCCTCGATGTCGCCCGCGCGGTATTCCAGGAGCACGGCTTCAACGGCGCATCGATGTCCGAGATCTCGGCGCGCGTCGGCGGCTCAAAAGCGACGCTGTACCGCTACTTCACGTCCAAGGACGAGCTGTTCGTCGAAGTCATGCGCCAGTACGCCGAAGACCTGATGCGCGACATCTTCGAAGAACTCGATGCCTCGGCCGAGCTGCCAGCCAGCCTGCAGAGATTCGGCGAGCGCTTCCTCGACGCGACCTCCCGGCCAGGACTGATCAGCGCCTTCCGGAACGTCTATGCCGAAAGCGGCAAGAGCAGCGTGGGGCGCCTGTTCTATGAGCGCGGACCGCTCGAAGGCCTGCAACAGCTCGCCCGTTACCTGCAGGATTGCATCGCGAGGGGCAAGCTGCGCAGCACCGACCCCACGATCGCGGCCCAGCACCTGTTCGCGCTGCTCAGGGCCGAAAACGTGGAACAGCTCCTGCTCGGCGTCCAGGACACGCTGCCCGCCGAGGACATCCCGGCCATCGTCGCGCGGGCGGTCGACGTCTTCCTGAAGGCCTACGCACCATAAAGCGCTTAAGCTCCTCTTCATTCTCCTTAATGCCCGCGTAATGGAGACCCTCGCAGAATGCAGTCGTGCACTCGCTGACGAAGTGCCAATCTCCCAGGAGCATGAACATGAAAAAGCTGATCGCCGCCCTCTCCGCCCTGACCTTTGCCGCTGGCGTCCTCGCCGCCGAAGCCCCTGCCGCCCCGACCGGTTCGGCTCCCGCCGTGAAGAGCGCGAAGACCGCCACGACCACGGTCAAGAAGGCGCACAAGAAGGCCCCGAAGAAGTCCAAGCAAGCTCCGGCGGTCGGAGGCTCCGCAGCGAAGTAAGCCCCACCGCAGCTTCGTTTCTGTGCAGGGCCGGATCCGCCGAAGATCCGGCTTTTTCTTGGCTATGTCCCTGAAGTGTGTTGCGGGGCGGGCTATGCTGAAGGCATCCTCCGGACACGGAGTCGGATCATGGATGCCCAAGCCTTTCGTCACTGGCTCAAGCGGGCCTGCGAGCTGACGCCCCGCCAGAGGCAGTGCCTGTTCCGGACGCTCGCCCTCCCCACAAGCCCGCTCGGCAAGGGCTCGGCTGCGGCACCGCCCGAGCTTCCGGATCTGCCCGGCTGCCCCCACTGCCATGCCGAAGCGGGCAATCTCAGGCCTTGGGGATTCACGCGCGGCCTGGCGCGCTACCGTTGCCAATGCTGCCAGCGAACCTGCACGGCGCTGACGGGCTCTTCTCTGGCGCGGCTCCAGCACCCGGAAAAATGGAGCGCTTACGCCCAGGCCTTGATCGACGGTCTGTCCGTGCGCGCCGCCGCCCAGCTCTGCGGCCTCAGCAAGAACACGTCCTTCCTCTGGCGGCATCGCTTCCTGGCGCTGATCGCCGAACACCGCGATGCGCATGAAGCCGGGATCGTCGAGGCGGGTGAAACCTTCTTCCGCGAATCCTTCAAGGGCCAGCGGCACATCCCGCGCCCGGCCCATCAGCGCGGCGCACTGGGTAAAGCGCCGGACACGGACGCCGCGCCGATCCCGGTGCTGGTGGTTCGCGACCGCTCGGGGCATACGGCGGACTTCAAACTGGACAGGCTCGATGCGGCGCAGCTCGCCGAACGGTTGAAACCGCTGGTGGATGCCGATGTGCTGCTGTGCACCGATAACGCAGCCGCCTATGCCGGTTTCGCCCGCGCGGCACAGCTCACGCATGTCGCGGTGCCAGCGCAGACAGGGGGGCGCAGCCAGGGCGGTGCGTATCACATCCAGAACGTCAGCGCCTATCACGGCCGGCTGAAGAACTGGATGGGGCGTTTCCACGGCGTGGCCACGCACTACTTGGACCACTATCTGGGCTGGCGCCGCATGCTCGAACGCTACGGCGACGCGATCACCCCGCAGCAATGCCTCGACGAGGCGCTCGGCCGAGGGATGCAACACGACTTGGGGACATAGCCAATCCTTGGGAGACGACGGTCGTGGCGCGCGCATCCGGGTTAAAGTTGAGCCTTCTCCCCCCTTTGCCCGATGCAATGCGCCTCTTCCCGATCCCCCTGCTGAGGCTGACCGGTCTCGGCCTCTTGCTGATGCTCGCCGCCTGCGCCCGCCCGGGCGCGCACCACGAGGAATCCTATGTGTTCGGCACCCGGGTCGAGATCACGACCTGGGGCGTCGAGGAAGCGAAGGCCACGAAGGCCGTCGGCGCTGTGCTGCGCGAATTCGACCGGCTGCACCGCGCGATCCACGCCTGGGAGCCCTCCGAACTGACAGCGGTGAACAGCGCGATCGCCCAGGGACGCGCGGCGACCGTGTCGCCCGAACTGGCGGGAATGCTCGCCGAAGCGAAAGAGATGGCGGCCCGCGGCGACTATCTGTTCGACCCGGCCATCGGCGGCCTGATCGGCCTCTGGGGTTTTCAGAACGATCACTTCGAGGCGCGGCTGCCCGCGCCCGAGGCGGTCGAGAAGCTGCTCAAGGCCCATCCGAGCATGGCCGACGTCGACGTCGTCGGCCATCAGGTCAGCAGCCGCAACCCGGCCGTCAAGATCGACCTGGGCGGTTTCGCGAAGGGCTGGGCGCTGGACCGGGCCGTGACGATCCTGCGCGCGAACGGCGTCGACAATGCGTTGGTCAACATCGGCGGCAACCTGATCGCGCTCGGTTCGAAGGACGGCACGCCGTGGCGCGTCGGCATCCAGCATCCGCGCCGGGGGGGCGCACTGGCGACGCTGAACCTGAAGGACGGCGAAGCGATCGGCACCTCGGGCGACTATCAACGCTTCTTCGACCTGGGCGGCGAGCGCTACTGCCACCTGCTCGATCCGCGCAGCGGCCGCCCGGCCCGGGGAACCGAAAGCCTGAGCATCCTGATCACCGCGCAGAAGAGAGCCGGAACGCTGTCCGATGCGTCGAGCAAACCCGCCTTCATCGACGCCGCGCACTGGCGGCAGAGGCTCAAGGCCTATGGCATCGCCAACGCGCTGAGGGTCGACGCCCGCGGCAACATCGAAGTCACCGCCGCGATGGCCAGGCGGGTCGAGTTTGGCCCCGACCTGCCCAAGCCACGCATCCTTGATTAGGCCGACTTCACCTCATTGACCAGCGCCTCGCCGCGCTCGAAGGCCTGAGCGCTGCCCAGCGTCGTCAGCGCGATCGCATGCAGCGCTTCGCGGGTCAGGAAGCCCTGGTGAGACGTGATCAGCACATTCGGGAAGATCATCAGGCGAGCCAGGATGTCGTCCTGCAGAGGCTGGTCCGAGAGGTCGTGGAAGAACACCCCCTCTTCCTGCTCATAGACGTCCAGCCCGACCCCGCCGACCTGACCGGTCTTGAGCGCCTCGATCAGCGCCGCGGTGTCGATCAGCCCGCCGCGGCTGGTGTTCGCGATCACGACGCCGCGCTTCATCTTCGCCAGAGCCGCTGCGTCGATGACGTGATGGCTCTGCTCGGTCAGCGGCAGGTGCAGCGAGATCACATCGGATTCAGCGAGCACCCGTTCCAGCGACGCATATTCGAAGCCGATTTCCTTCGCGGCCGCAGCGTTCTCGTAGGGATCGTAGGCGAGCAGCTTGCAGCCGAAGCCCTTGGCGATCCGCAGCGCGCACTGACCGATCCGCCCGGCGCCCAGAGCGCCGTAAGTCTTGCCGTGCAGCGTGAAGCCTTCGAGCCCGTCGAGCGAGAAATTCTGTTCGCGGACCCGGTTGTAGGCGCGGTGGGTCTTGCGGATCAGCGTCAGCAGCAGCGCGAAGTTGTGCTCGGCCACTGCTTCCGGCGAGTAGGCCGGCACCCGGACGACCTTGATGCCGAGCCGGATCGCCGCGTCGATATCGACACCGTTGAAGCCGGCCGCGCGCAGCGCGACCAGGCGGACGCCGAACTCGGCGAGCCGTTCGAGAACCTTCTCGGTCAGCCGGCAGTTGACGAAGGGGCAGACCGCGTCGAAGCCATGCGCCAGCTCGACCGTCTTCTCGTGCAGGCGCTCCTCGAAGAATTCGAGCTCGTGGCCGAATTCGACATTCGCAGCGGTCAGAGCCGCGACGTCATAGGGGTGGGTGTCAAAGACGGCGATGCGCATGGCTGACTCCTTGAAAGTGACAGTCTTTCGACCGGGGCTGCTCTATTTCGTTCAATGAAAACACGTTTCATCTAGCGGAACAAGCTCGCGCACGGGCGGTACAAGGCCATCTTCTCACGCAGAGCCGCAGAGCCGCAGAGAGTCAAGGCGGAATCGCCTTCGATCATTCCGATCCAGCTCAGACAGTCGGGTCGGCGCTGGGCAGGAATTCGCTGTTGTCGTCAGGAGTCTGATCGACGAACCAACCGTAGCCGGCGGCATCGGTGTCGAGCGTGATCCGCGGGTCTGTCAAACGAACTGTGTAAATTCCCAATCACAGCGCATTTAGCGGCACGCGCTCTTCGCCGAACATTACCTGGAAGCTCTGCAGAGCGGGCTTCCAGTGGTGGATTGCCTTCCAGCCTTTCGAGGCTTCCCGGATCGCCAGGAACAGCGATTTGAGCGCCGAGTCGTCGTTCGGGAAGATCCGTCGGTTGCGCGTGAGCTTGCGCATGACCATGTTCAGAGATTCGATCGCATTGGTCGTATAGATCACCTTGCGGATCTGCGGCAGGAACTGGAAGAACGGAATGACATTGTCCCAATTGCCCCGCCACAATCGCACGACCGCCCGATATTTCTCGCCCCATTCGGTCTCGAACGCATCGAGTTCGGCAGAGGCCTCCTCGGCGCTCGCCGACTGGTAAATGCGCTTGAGCGCGGCCACCACCGCCTTGCTGTCGCGCGTTGCGACATAGCGCAGACTGGCGCGCACCAGATGCACGATGCACAGCTGCGTGAGCGTATTCGGAAACACCGCATTAACCGCTTCCGGCAAGCCTTTGAGCCCATCCATGCTGGCGATGTAGATGTCCTGCACACCGCGATGGCGCAGCTCGGTGAGCACCGACAGCCAGAACTTGGCCCCTTCGTTCTCGTTGAGCCACAGTCCCAGCACTTCCTTCTCGCCGCGCAGATTCACCCCGAGCACCACATGCGCGGCTTTGTTGATGACCTGCTTGTTCTGCTGAACTTTCACGACGATTCCGTCGAGCCAGACGATCGGATAGATCGCTTCGAGCGGTCGGTTCTGCCAGGCGCGCGCTTCGTCGAGCACCGCGTCGGTCACCTGCGCGATCAGCGCGTGCGAGATCGTCACGCCATACAGATCGACCAACGCGGATTCGATGTCCCGCGTGGTCATCCCCTTGGCGTACAGCGTCAGGATCTTCTCTTCCATCCCCGCCAGGCGCACCTGACGCTTCTTGACCAGCTGCGGCTCGAAGCTGCCCGAGCGATCGCGCGGCGTCTCGATCTGCAAGTCGCCCACTTCGCTCTGCACCGTCTTGCGGCTCTTGCCATTGCGCCGGTTGTTTCCCGCATCCTCGGGCGCCGACTCGTTCTGCGCGTAGCCCAGATGCGTTTGCATCTCCGCTTCCAGCGAGCGGTTGATCATGTGCTGCAGCATCTGCGAGTACAGCGACGCCATCTCCTTCGGATCCCGGCACTCGCCCACCAACGCGTCCAACTGCTCCGGTGTCAGCTTCATGTAACGCCTCCTTGCCCTGTCTGGGCTCTATCGTCTCAGAGGTCAGTTACACAGTTCAATTTACAGACTCTGATCCGCGCATCCGCGCCGGTGCCTATAGTTTGGCCGAGCATCGCGCTGCCCAGGTCGACCGTGGTGACCTTCAAGCCGCTAGCCAAACTCCGGGCAAGCAGAGCTTGAAGATTGGCGTCAGAACCCGTATCGAGGGATATTTTCCATTCCACTTTTGGGCAATACTTTCTGGATTGAAATCCTTCCTCATCCGTTCGATTGGGTTGAACAACGACGAAATAGACAACCCGAACCGTCTCCTTACCAACAGAAACAACGAACTCAAAACGATCTTTACCAAGATATCCATGCTCAGGATAATAAGCATAAACATCAAACCCACTCGCATTTTTTTCGTGCTTTAATTGTCCGTTGAGCGGCTGCCTGACAACGCGCACACCACCAAAAGAAGGCGATACTTTTTTCTTTTCATAAAAATCAAAATAGCTTTGTGCGCTTCCATCCGGCTGGACTATTAATGGTTGCCGCACATCTTTCCGTATTTGTTCGGTCGGCAGACACACACCCATCGCCTTCTCTTTTCCCACAGCAGGCGCAGCAGCCACCAACACAGCAGGCGTCCCAAAGTTAGGGACATCCACATAACTCATATCCACACCAACCTCCTGAAAGCCTAGATCCCGAGCCGCCGCAAAAGCCAGCCCCGTCAAACATAGAGACTGCCCTCCCATGTTTGCTCTGATTTCTGCGGCAAGAGAATGAGGCGGCGTAATGATTTCAACCCGAGCTGTTGTTTTGCAAAACAACAGGGGCAGGTCTCAATACCGTTCATTTAGTACAGACAATTCGTTAAAAACGAAAACTTACGCGATGTACTCACCAGTGAAGAAAGCCGGGGTCTTGCATTCGATCATTTTTATGCAAGTCATGACCCCGCCCATTTCACTCTACGGAACAAGCTTCTCGGCTCTTAGCTGCGCACAGGCAAAGTCAGCAAGCGTCGCGAAACCGCAGCAGAGGACGGCATTCAGTTCACGCCGGCGATCGCCATCTTGCAGCGGCTCCCGACCGGGACCGTGCCGTTGCGGTTGTCGAGTTCGACGACGACGCCGAAGGTGCCGCTGGCCGAGTCGATCACGCGGTCGACGGTGCTGACCCTGGCGGAGACTCCCCCCGTCAGCGGCGCCTCCGGACGGATCGTCACGCCATTGCCGGCCTTGATCCGGTTGAAATAGCGCAGCGGGACAAAAGCCTCGACACGCAGCTTGTCGGTCTGCACCAGCTTCAGGATCGCCTTCTTGCTCTCGCTGGTATCGACCAGAGCGCCCGTCGAGAGATAGACGTTCATGACGACGCCGGGAAAGGGGCTGCGCAGGATGCGCCGGTTCAGCTGCTCCTGGGACTGGATCTGCTCGAGCCTGGCCAGCTGCAGGTTTTCCCTGGCCGACTTGACCTCGGCTTCGGCGAGCCGGGCTTCGGCCACCGCATCGTCGCGCGCCTGGGCCGAGACGAACTCCTCTTCGTAGAGCTGGCGGTTGCGCTGTGCCTTTCCCTGAGCAGCCTGCAGCTTGCTCTGGGCAACCTGAAGGGCGCCCAGGGCTTCGGACTTGAATTTCGCGACATTGACCGCGCTGCGCTCGACCCCCGAATCGATCGTCACCAGAGGGGAGTTGCGCGCCACGCGCGAGCCGCGCCGCACATGCAGTTTCTGGATCAGGCCGACGACGGGGCTGCGCAGCTCGACGGTCTGGGCCGGCTCGATCATGCAGTCGAAGTCGGTGCCCGCGTGGGCCAAACCGGCGGAGCATCCCAGGAATATCCAGCCAAGCGTTTTCTTCATAGTGTCTTTCCCGCAAAACCAATCAATCGGTGCAAAGTCTTGTCCTGCTTTAAAGTCTGTCGGCGCGCTCGCAGCGCCTGTCGCTCGGCTCGCCACTGCGCCCATCGGCTGACCCAGGGCAGCAGGCGGCAGCGCAGTGCATCGCTGCCGGCCCTGCGCAAAAGGCTCGCCGCCAGCACGGCCTGCCGCTCGAACAGAGCATCCGTCGCCGCGACGATCGCGCGCACCGATCCGGGGTCTCCCTGCCGGCCGCTGCGCCCGAAGAGCTGGCGATCCACGCGTGGCGACTCGTGGAATTCGGTCAGGATGCAGTGCAGGCCTCCGGCCTGACGCGCCACATCGCCCAACTTGATGTCGGTGCCGCGCCCGGCCATGTTGGTGGCCACCGTCACCCGACCGGGCTGTCCGGCGCCCCGGACGATCTCGGCCTCATCCTTGTCCTGGCGCGCGTTGAGCACGATGTGCGCTATGCCCCTGGCGGCGAGCGCGGCACTGACGGCCTCCGACGCTTCGACGCTGCGCGTGCCGACCAGGACGGGTTGACCGCGCTCGAGAGCCGCCTGGGTGTCGAGACAAACCCTCTCCCACTTGGCCTCGGCATTCCGGGTGCAGATATCGGGCAGGCGCTCGCGCCGGTTCTTCTTGTTCGACGGAATGCGGCGCACGCGCAGACCATAGACCGACCAGAGCTCGCGGCGCGCCTCGGACGCGGTCCCGGTCAGCCCGGCCAGAAGATAGTAGCGGCGGAAGAAGCGCTGGAAGGTCATCTTGGCCATGGTCTCGCGGTTGCCCGACAGCTCCAGCCCCTCCTTGCACTCGATCAGCTGGTGCAGCCCCTGCTCCCAGGTCCGGTCCGGCATCACGCGGCCGGTGGACTCATCGACGATCTGCACCTTGCCGTCGGCGACGATGTAGTGCTGGTCGAGCGAGAACAGGTAGACGGCCGAGATCGCCTGGCGCAGCAGCACGGTTTTCCAGCGCGCCGTCTGCCAGACCGGCCGCACCGTCGCGGGCAAAGGGCCGCACGCGGCGAGCGCGGTCTCGCGCAGCACGACGGCGCGCTCGGCCGACAGCGTGTAATGGACGCCTTCGCGCATTCCCCTCGCCTGCTCGACGGCCCAGCGGATCAGCTCGGCCTCGTACAGCCCTTCGGCCTCGCGGGAGATGATCAGCGGAGTGCGCGCCTCGTCGATCAGCACGCTGTCGGCTTCATCGACGATCACGAAATGCAGGCAGGCAATCAAGGGCTGGCTGGCGCTGTCGCTCGCGCTGGCGAGCAAGTCGCGCGTATACGACACCCGAGCGCACTGATAGCCATGGCCGGCGAGGCGGTCCTTCAGGTAGTCGAAAACCAGCTCCTTGCCGCTGACATAGCAGATGTTGCGGCCATATTGCTCGCGGCGATCCTCGGGCTCCATGCCCTCCTGGATGCTTCCGGAGTTCAGCCCGAAGAAGCCGAACAGCCGCTGCATCTCCTCGGCGTCGCGCTTGGCGAGGTAATCGTTGGTGCTCACCACATGCACACTGACTCCGCTGGCCGCCATCGCCGTGGCCGCCAGCGCCGCCACCAGCGTCTTACCCTCCCCGGTCTGCATCTCGGCGAGTTCGCCCGACAGCAGCGTGCGCGCGCCGATGAACTGCACGTTGTGCGGGTAGTAGCCAAAGATGCGCCGGCAGGCTTCGCCCAGCGAGGCGAACACCGCCGCCAGCGCCGCCTCGTCCAGAGGGGACGCGCGCAGGCGGACCGCCTCGTCCGTCAGCGCCGCGCGCAAGTCCTGATCGGACAGGCTCTCCTTGGGCGCCATCACCGCGCGCACCCGCCCGCCAAAGGCATCGGCGCGCCGGCGCGAGATGCTGCGGCGCTGGAAGACGCTGCACAGCCCGCGCAGGAAGTCTTCGACCGCGTGCGAGCGCAGCTCGGCGCGTTCATCGCGAACCGTATCGGCGCGGCGGAACGAATAGCCCGCATAGCGTCTGGCCAGGGTTCCGTCAAACATTCAGACGCGCCAGGAAAGCCTGCCTCAGACGCAGGAACCACTGCCGCGCCAGAGGCGTCGCCCCCAGATCGAAGCGAACCCAGGCCCGGTCGCCGAAGACGGCCAGCGGATCGGCTCTATCCATCTCGATCTCGACATCGAACACCCGCTGCAGCGCGTGGGCTCCATCCTGTTGCGACGGATCGACCGCGATGACGCCGCCGCCATCCGTTCCCAGCGCGGGCGACACCAGTTGCTGCTGTCCGGCGGCGACCGGCCTCATGCCGCGCGCACCGTATTCGACCCAGGGCCGGCGCTGGAGGCGGATCCTCGCTCCTCGCGAGCGGCCCCGCACCAGGTCTATGTCTTCCTGGGCCACGGCAACCCTGAGGATCCGCGTCGGCCCATCGACCAGATAGCCGACCGTCTGCCCGCGCTTGAAGTACTGCCCGGCCGGCTCGCTGCCGTTGGCGAAGACCCAGCGCCCGCGCTGACCGGCGATCAGCGACAAGGCCACCGCCTTGTGCTCGGCCTCGCGCAGCTTTTCCTGCGCCGCTTCGAGCTGGCGTCGCGTCGCCAGAGCCTTGGCGACGTCCTCGCCGAGCTCCTTGCGCAGCCGCGCGTCCAGCTCATCGCTCGCGCCTTGAGCCGCCTGCATCTCCGAGATCAGCGCCGGGTTATCGAGAACGCCGATCACCCCGCCCTTGCGGAACTCGGCGCCCGAGCGCGCCATCGTCGAGGTCGCCAGACCAGCGGCCCCGGCCCGCACCACCGCCTCTTCGGGCACCCACAGCACGCCTTCGCTGACCGCATAAAACGGCATTGGCACCCAGACGAGCAGGACAAGGATCAGCGCCGCGAGCGCCGCCGTCAGCTTCTGGGCCTGGGCGTGGCGGCTGCCCAGAGTCGGGCTGCCGCGCAGATGCTTCCAGCCCCGCCAGATCGGCATCGCGAGGCTGGACCAGACGCCAGCGATCGCGACGGCCATCCCGAAAACGAAGTACTTCTCGGCTACGAACCAGGCCATACCCAGCGAAATGCTCAAGCGGTAGAAGGGCGCGATCGCCCCATAGATCGTCAGCACCGCGGTTTCGAACCCACTCTGCGTCGGCGAGTGGGCCTCGCGGGAGCGGAACAAGTAGCGATCGGCGAGGTAAGTCCAGAACTTCGTCGCGCGCTGGGCCAGGTTGGGGATTTCCAGCCATTCGCTGAGCACGAAATAGCCGTCATAGCGCATCAGCGGGTTGCCATTGACCAGCAGCGTCGACACCCCGGCGATCAGGATCACGTTATAGGCGACGGCGCGCAGAGGCCCGGGTTCGGCGAGCAGCCACAGATAGACCGCGATGGCCCCCAGCGTCAGCTCGGCCATGATGCCGGCCGCTGCGACCATCGCGCGCTGCCATTTACCCGCGAAACCATAGGAATCGGTCGCATCGACATAGGGGACAGGGGTGAAGACCAGCAGCATCATCCCGGCCTCGCGGACCCGCCCGCCCCATCTCTTGACCGCCAGCGCGTGGCTCCACTCGTGGAGAGCCTTGACCACCGGGTAGGTGAACCAGGCGATCAACAGGTTCTGGGTGCTCAGCACGCGGTCGGACAGGTTCTCGGTCAGCTCGCCCCAGTGCATGCCCGCCAGCACGGCGGCCGGCAGGACCAGGCACAGCCAGATCCCCAGGACGGGCCAAGAGAACAGGGCGCGGGCAAGCCCCAGCTGCTTCGCGAGCCAAGGGTCGGGGTGCAGCAAGGGCAGCTTGACGCTCAGCGGGTTCGTGAACACCTGCTTGATCTTGGCCTTGCGCTGCCGCTCGAAGCGCTCCAGCACCTCGGCGGCATCCGGCGTCACCTGGCTTTGCAGCAGGTCGCCCCCGTACAGCTGGGAAACCAGCTGCACCAGTTCATGCTGGCTGATCGCATCGCCTGGCGGGGCAGCGGAGTCGGAATCCGCCTCGGCGAGGGCGGCTTTCTCCCAGATCTGATCGAGGCTGAGCCGGCCGTCGAACAGCTCGACCACCCGCCAGGCCTCGGGGGACAGGCGGTGAAAGCGGTGCGAAGCCGGATCGAACAGCAACACCGCGGCCTTGCCGCGAAAGACGCGGTGATAGCAGCGCACGCCGTCGCGCAGCCGGGGCTTGAGCCAGCGGACGCTGTGCCAGTTGTCGGAGAGCAGATTCTGCATGTCTCTCGCCTAGCCCCACATCGCCCAGAGCTTCATCCGCGCCCACTGCGCGAGCGGCCGCATCGCGATCGTCAGCAGATTGCTGCGCGCCACGACGATCTTGCCCACGCCCTGCATGCCGGGGCGCAGCGGCGCATTCGCATCGTCGAGCCGGGCTTCGACCCGGAAGGTGTTCTTGTGGTCGTCGAGCGCTGCAACCGCGGTGACGCGATTGACGCGAAACGCAAACCGGGTCTGCGGCAAGCCGGTCACGCGGATCTCGCCGGTCTGACTCAAGGCCACGCGCGCGATCTCCTCCTCGGGGACCTGCAGCACGACGCGGTAGCCTTTGCCGGCGGCGATCTCGAAGAGCTTCTTGCCGGCCTCGACGGGGCTGCCGATCTGGTCATACCAGTCCCCGGTCAGGATCGCGCCATCCGCCGGAGCGCGGATCTCGGCGCGCTGCAGCTTCGCCTCGACCAGCGCGAGCTGAGCCTCGGACTGACGCAGCTGGGCCGAGACCTGCTGCACCGTCGCCGAATCGCCTTCGGATAAGGCCTGGCGCAGCTTGCCGCTGGCCTGATCCCGCTCGCTGCGCAGCTTCTCCTGCTCCACCTTCAGGTCGCGCGTATCCAGACGCGCGATCAACTGCCCTTCCTTGACCGGATCTCCGGGGCGCACTTTCACCTCGGCCCAATAGCCCTCGAAGGGCGCCGAGATCACCTGCTGGGAATGCCCTTCGACGACCACCTTGGCCACGGCGTGGTCGTCGAACGGAATCAGCAGCACCAGCCCCAGGCTCGCCAGCACGCAGACCGCCCCGAGCTTCCAGGTCAGGAAGCCCGGCTCGCGCAGCTTGCGCATCCCCTCGCGGGTGGCCGCCCAGACGTGCGCGCCGAGGCCCTGCTCGGAGAGCCGCCAATGCCCCAGCAGAGGCCCGACCACGCTGGCGCTCGCCCGCACCAGCGCGAGCGCTCGCGGCGCGGGCGCGGCCCCGCTGACGACCAGGACGCCGACGATCTCGCCCTCGTCGATGACCGGAAACGCCCAGGCATCCGCCAGCGTCAGCTCGCGGAATTCGAGTGCGGCGCGGGTCGCGACATCGGTCGCGGCGTGCAGCGCTGCCGTCCCGCTCTCGGCCGAAGCCGTGTCCGAAGTCACCCACCAGCGCGGCACGGCGACACCGGGATCGAGCATCCGGAAATACGCGACCGAACAGCTGGCCTCGTCGCGGTCATGGCGCAGCAGCTGGGCGATCCGGTTGACCCATTCCTGGGCCCCCGCCCTCGCCTTGCGCTGCGAGAACACATTGGCCTGCATGTCGAGCAGATACAGCGCGTCGTCGCCGCGCTCGGCCGCCCCCTGCAGGAAAGGCAGATGCAGCCAGCCCATGGCCAGACGCAGCTGAGCGACGTTCTGCTCGGAAACCGCCTCCAGCCAGACCATGAACACGTGGGCGAGCTTGCCCTCGCCGCCCGGAAGCGGATAAGCGAGCAGAAAGCCGGCCGCGCCATCGCGGGCGATGGACAGCTGGCGCTCCGCGAGCACGCGCGCGAAGAGCTGCCCGATCGCCTCGGTCAAGGGCGTGCCCGCATCGGCAAAGGGCAGCAGCGCATGACCTTCGCCGTCGAGAAGAGCAATCCCCTTGCAGGGCACGCCCAGCGCTGTCAGCTGTTTGAGCAAGGTCGCGATGCTGTCCTGCAGCGTCTCCAGCAGCGGATCCGGGTTCTCAAGCCCCATGCTCGCCCCCGCCACACACAATGATCGGGCACAGACGGAGCACGCTCGCCCGCCGCTTCATCGCAAACTCAGAACGCATGCAGATCATTCTCCGACCACCGCCCGGACAGAATCCTCAGGCGGATGTAATTGAGCCAGGCATCGGTGCGCGCCTTCGCCAGATCCTTCTCGGTCTGGTAGAGCTGGGCCTGGGCGTTCAGCACATCGACGTTGGTGCGCATGCCGACCTGATAGCCGCGCAGATTGGCCCGGACCGCGACCGCGTTGGCGGCTTGCGCGGTCTCCAAGGCCGTGAGCTGATACAGCGCCCCGCGCAGACCGTAGTAGGCCTGCTTCACCGACAGCAGAACCTGATCGTCGGACTGATACAGATCCCCTTTCGCCTTCTCGCGCAGCGCCACCGCCTCGCCGACCTTCGCGTCCGTCCCGAAGCCGGCGAAGATCGGCACCGTGAGCTGGACGCCATACTGCAGCGTCTTGTTGTGGGACGGATAGCGGCTGGTCGTCGTGCCCGACGCGTTGTCGTAGCTGTAGTTGAGCGTGAAATCGACACTGGGCGCATGACCCGCCCGGGCCTTGCCGACCTCCAGACCGGCGGCCACCAGCTGGTGGCTGGCCTGGGCGATCGTCGGATTGCCCTCTCGTGCGAGTCTGAGCCATTCATCGAGTGGCCCCAGCCGCGACATCAGATCCGGCTTCATCCACTCGGCAGAACTGAGCTCTCCGACCGGACGGCCGGCAATCTGGCCCAATGTCGCGCGCTTGAGCAGCAGATCGCTGTCCGCCTGGGCTTCCTGAGCCTCGACGACCGCATGTTTCGCCTGCGCCTCGCGGACATCGGCGATCGACACCGAGCCCAGCTCGAAGCTGCGCTGTGCGGTCGTCAGCTGCAGCCGGGAAGCCTCCTTCTGGGCGCCGATCGCGCGCAGCACCTCCTGGGCGCTCAGCACATCGAACCACGCGGTCGCGACCCGCTGCGCGAGGTCCGACTCCGCCGCAGCGAGCTGCGCCTGAGCCTGCCGCTCCTGGTACTGCGCCTCGGCAAGCGCGAAGTTGTTGACCGGATGGACCAGGGGCTGGGTCAGCTGGTAGGCCCATAGCTCGGTCGAGAAGCGCCGGTCCTGCACCTTGACCTCATCGAAATTGGCCTGAGTGGCCGACGCGGTGAAGTTCACGACCGGCAACATGCCCGCGCGCGCCTGCCGCCAGCGCTGGTGCGCGGCATCGGCCTGGGCCTTCGCGATCGCATAGGCCGGATCGCGCGCCCGCGCGCTCAGCAGCAGCTCGGAAAGATTGACCGCGAAACAGGGGGAACAGGCCCAAAGAGCCAAAGCAGCCAAACAAGTTCTGATCGATCCAACAGACAAATCCACATCCCTTCACAACAAAATCTTTTCAGCCTTCACCGCTGCGCTCATCAAAACTAATCCCCAAAGCACAGAAAACGGCCCTCAGTTCAAACGCAGTTTTTTCTCCAGCGCCGCGAGAGCGTCGTCATCAAAAGCCTTGTCCGCCGGATCGGAGAAGTCGATCGCTAGCGAGCGTCCGCGCACCGAGAGGGGCGGCATCTCGGGCCGCAGGCCTTCGACGACGATGTTCATGACCGGCAGGCTCTCCTGAGCGAACTCCTCGTCGCTTCCTGCCAGATACGCATTCGGGGACAGCAGTTTGAGCCGCAGAGCCCCGAGCGCCGCGCGCTCGCGCTCGCTGAAACCTCTGACGACCAGACTCAAGCGCAACTCCTGATGCCAGCCGCGCGGGGGTCGCAGAGTCAAACACCCCAGATCCCAGCCGAGCAGATCGACCGGATCCGTCAGCGCCTGCGCGAGCACTACGTGGGCGCCGTCGCTGAGGCGACTCCCCGGAGGCAGGCCGCTCAGCTTCAGTTCGCGCACCACTTCGCTCAGGCTGCGCAGCGGAACTTCATGGACGCAGCGCGTCGCCCGGCCCCCTTTGAGCGCGGTCGCCATCAGGCGCAGACAGGACGGCGCCTCGACGCCCTCGGGCAGGGCCAGCGTCAGCCGATCCAACCGCCAGCGCGTCACATCGACGCAGCAGGCCGCGTCAACTGTGCAGACGCTGTGCCGGCCATCACTCAGACGGGCGCCGACCGGCAGATCGAGCAGAGTCAGCGCCAGGCCCGGCTTGGCTTCGATAGGCGCCACTCCAAAAAATCTGATTCCTGACTCTGAATTCACCGGACAGCCTTTAAAAAATCACAGCCTTATTATCTGGAATAACGCCAACACCAAGCAAAAAGAACAACACCCGACACACCTTTACCTCAGCCACTTACTCTTCCTATCAGAGGGAACAACTGGGCCACTTCAAAATGATCGAATGCAAGCCCCCCCTACCCCCTCACCAACACCCCATGCCATAAGAACAATTATCTACCGAGCCACAATCGCAAACGGGTGACTTCCCCAACTTTGACCGTATTAGTAACAACGCATTGCGATCAGCCACTTCCATTTTTCGCGAGAAGGCTTCCAACTTTTCAGCGCCGACATTTGAATAGCGCAAATCGGGGCCTCCTGTAGTTCTAATCACGGAACAGCTTCTTTTCTCACGAGGATAACTGATGCTGTATGACTCACCTCCTTTTACGCCGAAACCATCAAACCCGAACTCCAGATCAACAAAAACATAATAAGCATTACCATACTTTTTTCGCTTTTTTTCAGAAAAACCGGCCTTTATATACGACTCCACAAACACCGACACCAGTCGATCGCATCTCACACCCGAATAAACCGCCTTCGGCGCCATAGGCCTTCCATCAGGCACGTTCCCCATCCTATCTGACTCACCAGCCAAAACCTTTTCAGAGAACGCCAGAGAGAAGCAGAACAGAGCCACAAACAATGAAGCAACTTTTCTATTCATTTTAATTTCCTCAAATGCACAGCATCAGTCCAACACGGGAATCACCCGAAAGTACTTAGCGGCTCCGAGAGCGACGAAGCCTGGCTTTGAATTACATCAAGATGATCGAATACAAGACCTGGCCCCGTAACTTTGGCCCCGTAACTTGATAAATTGCAGAAATCTGCCTGGCGAATAGGCTTGCCTCTGCATTTTCGAAGGCATCAACGTAGGCGAAGCCCCCTTCATCCGCCTCTCTTCACAGCCCCACCCCCACCGTCAGCGTCCCGTCCAGTGCAGCGAGCTGATCCCACCACGATTCGCCCATCAGGCCGCAGACCGAGTACAGAGTCAGATCCAGCGCTGAAGTCCTGCCCTTGGGCGCGGTAGGCAGCACCCTGCCCTTGAGCTTGACGAGTTCCAGCGCTTCGCCGGCCGGGATGCTGCGGCTGCGGCAGTTGATCGTGATGCGGACGAAGCCGGGTTCATGGACGACCGCGTCGATCTGCGCATCGGCGGGCAGGTCGGCTCCGGCGAGCACGCCGCTGACCGACATCACCGACGGGTCGTAGCTCATCGTGAAGCTGATCGCCTTCAGCGGATGGGCGCTGTCGAGCAGCACAGGCATGCCGCCCGCGCTGGCGCCCAGCGGAGAGCCGGCAGCCTGGGTCACGTTCGTCGTGCGCAGCTGGACCTCGGCGGCGGGCAACACCTTGACGCTCAGCGGCGCCGCGGCGTAGCGGCCGTCCTGGTCCGTCGCGCTGGCCCTGACCGTGTAGTCACCGATCTGCTTGTAGAGATGGCTCGCCTGATCGGGCGTCCCGGCGAGCTTCTCGACCGTGCCATCGCCCCAGTCTATGGTCCAACCGCTGACCCTGTCGCTCGCCGCGCTCAGTGCGCCGAGTTTCACCGTGTAAGTCGCCCCCAGCTTGACGCTGGGATTGCCGCTCACGCTGAGCTGAGGCGGCACATCCAGAACGGTGACCTTGAAGCTCTGGCGGGCGGAGGCGCCCGACGGATCGCGCACCTCAACGGTGAAGTCGACGAGCGCAGGGCCGTCGGGATTGGCCCAGACGATCTCGTGGGTACGCGGATCGATCGTGGCGCCGGCCGGGGCCGAGACGAGCGCATAGGTCAGCGCATCGTTGTCGACATCCGCCCCGCCGAGCTTCACGCGCAGGCTCTCGCCCTCCCGGATCGTCCGGTCGGCGATCGCGGCGAGCGTCGGCGCGTCATTGACCGGCGTCACGACGATAGAAACCGTCGCGAGCGCCGAGTCGAGCTGACCGTCGCTGACCCTGTAGCTGAAGCTGTCAGCCCCACTGAAGTTCGCGGCCGGCTGATAGACGTAACGGCCGTCCTTGTCCTGAACCAGCGTGCCGTGGGTGGGTGACGTGACGACGATGACACTCAGCGCATCGCCCTCGACGTCGTGGGCGGTCGAGAGCAGGTCCAGCGTCACCGCGCTGTCCTCGGCCAGCGTGATGCTGCGCCCGGTGAGCGTCGGACCATCGTCGACCGGCGTCACGAGCACGTCGAAGGACTGCTCGGTGCTGGCGCTGGCGCCGTTGGCGGCCTCGGTCGAGGTGGCCCGGACGGTCAGCGTGAGCCGGCCGTTGAAGTCCTGGGGAGGGGTCAGGCTCAAGCGGTCGAGCGCCCAGCCGGTGATGTCCAGCGCGTCGCCGCCCGCCTTCGCCGTATGGCGGCCGTCCGTCAGGCTGGCGCCCGCGGGCAGGCCGATCAGGCTCAGCGTCAGCTGTTCGGATCCGTCGGTATCGGTCAGCGCGGCGCGGATCGGATTGAGCGCGATCGCGCTGTCCTCGGGTCCGGCGTTGAAGACTCGGGTCTCGGTCAGCGCGATGTTGTCGAGCATCGCGCCCCGGCCGTCCCAGTCCCTACGGTTGCCTTCGCAGACAAACGCGATGTCCTGTTCGCGGCCGTTGCCGGTGAAGCTGTAGCTCAAGGCCTGCCAGTTCAGCTGATCGCTGGGGCTGGTGTTCGCGACGCTCGCGAGCCTCACGCCATCGACATAGACGCCGATCCGTGTATAGCCGGCGTCATAGCCGACGCGGCCCGCGTAGTCGAAGCTCAGCGAGTACTGGGCTCCGGCCACGGTCTGCACGCTGCGGCGGATGCCCAGAGTCTGGGGCATGTCGCCGGCGGCCGCGTTGAGCTCCAGCCAGTTCCTACCGTCGCCGTCCTTCGCGCTGACCAAGCGCTGATCGCCTGCGGCATTGCTCATCCGGTCGCCGGACGACCAGACCTCGAAGCCGTCCCGTCCGCTCAGCCACCAACAGCTCGCCGGATCGGTGATCAGCGTCCAGCCTTCCAGCGTCGGCTGCTCGATCAGCGTCGAAGTGCGATCGGGGTTGGCGACCGTCTCCCAGCCGGTGCGGAACAGCTCGGTGCGGGCACTGTCGAGCGAGAGAAGCGGGGTGTCCGCAACCGGCGTCACGACAATCGAGACCGTCGCGAGCACCGAGTCGAGCTGACCGTCGCTGACCCTGTAGCTGAAGCTGTCAGCCCCACTGAAGTTCGCAGCCGGCTGGTAAATGTAACGGCCGTCCTTGCCCTGAACCAGCGTGCCGTGGGTGGGTGACGTGACGACGATGACACTCAGCGCATCGCCCTCGACGTCGTGGGCGGTCGAGAGCAGGTCCAGCGTCACCGCGCTGTCCTCGGCCAGCGTGATGCTGCGCCCGGCGAGCGTCGGCGCATCCTCGACCGGCGTCACGAGCACGTCGAAGGACTGCTCGGTGCTGGCGCTGGCGCCATTGGCGGTCTCGGTCGAGGTGGCCCGGACGGTCAGCGTGAGCCGGCCGTTGAAGTCCTGGGGAGGCGTCAGGCTCAAGCGGTCGAGCGCCCAGCCGGTGATGTCCAGCGCGTCGCCGCCTGTCTTCGCCGTATGGCGGCCGTCCGTCAGGCTGGCGCCCGCGGGCAGGCCGATCAGGCTCAGCGTCAGCTGTTCGGATCCGTCGGTGTCGGTCAGCGCGGCGCGGATCGGATTGAGCGCGATCGCGCTGTCCTCGGGCCCGGCGTTGAGGACTCGGGTCTCGGTCAGCGCGATGTTGTCGAGCATCGCGCCCCGGCCATCCCAGTCCCTACGGCTGCCTTCGCAGACAAACGCGATGTCCTGTTCGCAACCATTGCCGGTAAAGCTGTAGCTCAAGGCCTGCCAGTTCAGCTGATCGCTGGGGCTGGTGTTCGCGACGCTCGCGAGCCTCACGCCATCGACATAGACGCCGATCCGCGTATAGCCGGCGTCATAGCCGACGCGCCCCGCGTAGTCGAAGCTCAGCGAGTACTGGGCTCCTGCCACGGTCTGCACGCCGCGGCGGATGCCCAGAGTCTGGGGCATGTCGCCGGCGGCAGCGTTGAGCTCCAGCCAGTTCCTGCCGTCGCCGTCCTTCGCGCTGACCAAGCGCTGGTCGCCTGCGGCATTGCTCATCCGGTCGCCGGACGACCAGACCTCGAAGCCGTCCCGTCCGCTCATCCACCAACAGCTCGCCGGATCGGTGATCAGCGTCCAGCCTTCCAGCGTCGGCTGCTCGACCAGCGTCGAAGTGCGATCGGGGTTGGCGACCGTCTCCCAGCCGGTGCGGAACAGCTCGGTGCTGACGCTCGCACTGCCCAGGCTCAAGCTCGGCGCATCGGCGACCGGCGTCACGACGATCGTGAGCGTCGCGAGCGCCGAGTCGAGCTGACCGTCGCTGACCCTGTAGCTGAAGCTGTCGGAGCCGCTGAAGTTCGCTGCCGGCTGATAGACATAATGGCCGTCCTTGTCCTGGACCAGCGTGCCGTGGGCGGGTGACGTGACGACGATGACACTCAGCGCATCGCCATCGACGTCATGGGCCGAAGCGAGCAGGTCCAGCGTCAGCGGCTTGTCCTCGTCGGTCGCGACGGTCTGATCCGCCAGGACCGGCGCATCTTCGACCGGCAACACCGTGAAGCGCAGCTCGGCCTCGTTCGACAGCAACTGGCCGTCGTTCAACTGGAAGCGCACGCTGTCCGGACCGTTGTAATCGGCGGCTGGCACATAGACATAGCTGCCGTCGGCGTTGCGGTCGAGGCGGCCATGGGCGGGGCCGGAGACGATCACCGGCGTCAAGGTATCGCCTTCGATATCGCTGCCATACGCGGTGAAGTCGAGCAGCAGCTTGCCGTCTTCGAGCAGGGACAGCTCGGCATCGTGGGCCAGCGGTGCATCGTCGACCGCAGCGATAGCAATCGCCACCGTCACCGCCGCCGATTGCGCCGAACCGTCGCTCGCGCACCAAGTGAAGCTGTCGGTACCGAAGTAATTGGCGTCCGCCAGATAGACATAGCGGCCGTCGCCCGCCAGGCTCAGCTTGCCGTGCGCGGGACCGGCCAGGATCTGCACCTGCAGCGCATCGCCATCGACGTCGCTCGCGTCGGCCAGCAGGTCCAGCGTCACCGGCGTGTCTTCGAGCGTCGCGGCGCTGATCTCGCCAGAGGCGACGACCGGCGCATCGTTGACCGGTGCGACAGCGAAGCTCAGCGTCGCCTCGTTCGACAGCAGCTGGCCGTCGCTGAGCGCGAAGCGGACCGAATCGACGCCATTGAAGTTCGCCGCCGGCGTATAGACGTAGTGGCCATCGGCATCGACGGTCAGCGTGCCGTGCGCAGGCCCGGCGACGATCACGGCCGTCAGCGCATCGCCTTCGATGTCGCTGCCCAGCGCGACGAGATCGACCGTCGCGCGGCCGTCCTCGAGCAGGCTCACGGTGGCGTCGCTCGCCACCGGCGCATCATCGACCGGCGTCACGGTCAGCGTCACCGTCGCCGCTTCGCTGGTCTGGGTCGCGGACTTCAGCGCATAGCTGAAGCTGTCCGAGCCCGACCAGTTCGCGTCCGGCGTATAGCTGAAACTGCCGTCGGCATTGAGGCTCACGCGGCCGTGCTGAGGTGCGGCCACCAGCACCGGCTGAACGCCGTCCGGAGCGCTGACGACATCGTTGCCCATCACATCGATGCGGATCGGCGTGTCTTCGGCCGTCTGCGCCACATCGTCCCTGGCCTGCAAATCGCTCAGCACCTGGACGTCGCGGACCAGCATCGCGCTGTCGGCTTCGCCGAAACCGAGCAGGTCGAAAGACAGCTCCATCGCGGTGCCGGTCGGAATGCCCGCCAGATCCAGCGTATAGGTCCGGCTGCCATCGGCGTTGTCGGTGACGATGAGGCCGGAAGCGGAGCGGACCCGCCCTGCCAGCCCGGCATGGGGCGCCTGGATGTTCAGGAAGGCGTCGCTGTGCGTCAGCCCATCCACCGAGCGCAGAGCAGCCCCGGTGTTCGCGTCGAGCAGCGCCGCCTCGAACGCATCGTTCGGCCCGTTGGCCTGATCCTTCAGATCGCCCGCCAGCGTGAAGCGCAGGAAGCGGTCGTGCTCGCCGAGCGTGAAGACCTGGCGCAGCGAGGATTGCGCGTCGGAGCGCTCGGCAAGCCGGGCACCGTCGGCGCCGAAGCTGACCGCGCCGGAGAATATCCGGCCTGAACCATCTCCCCATTCCGTCATTGATTCAGCTTTTGCTCCATTGAAAATCTTTTGCACAACTCGACCGGCATCACCCAACAAAACATCGTCACTCCATTTACTAGAAAGGGCTCTATTCTCATTAATGGCGAAACATGAATATTCATCATTTCTTTTACCCGGAATAGCCCCATTCTCACTAACGGTGAGATACGGCAATTTTGGCAACGACGACAAAGACAAACCAAGGTTGTAATTTTTTTTATAAAAAACAAGCGCGCTTTTTAGAGCATTTGCGTTATCCCACTGAACACCCATCGACGCCTTCAACAAGGCCACCTGCTCTGACATAAAAGACAGATGAACATCATTTATCGACCCAGACCCCATTAAATTTGGCACATTACTAACAAACTGTTTAGGCTTTTTCTGGTCCGCGCCAAGAAAGTAATCCTCCCCCAAACCAAATGTATGCCCCAGCTCATGGTCCACCGTATTAACCAACATCCCAGCAAAAGATGCCTTCCCAGCCCATCCGTAGTTAATCCCAACAGAAACATATACTTGCTGGGCAACAGTCTGATTAAGCGCATCAGTTAGCGCCCACAGTTTTGCAGAAAAAGGAACGCCTCCACTCCCAGAAATGAGCGGATCCAACCATCCGGCATCCCCATTGTGCCCCCTTCTACTATCCACATAGAGACCCGACTGAGGTATCGCATATCCACAAACATCGCCCGTATCACGCCAATTTACTGTTGGCCCCTGTGACCAGACAGAACCAGCCGGCGCATCATTTACAACTCTAATACCAGACGAACCAAAGCACTTAACCCCCGAAAAATCCCGACTAACATAATAGGAAACTTCTTTCGAAAGCTTATCAAAAAGAGAGTCAAACCCCTTCTGCAGCGGCGTCAAAACAGCCCCAGGCAAAGGCCGAGAGTACTTCCCGACGAACCTGCCAAACAAATTTCCAAAAGTAGCACTTGTTATTACTGAAGAAGCACCATAATCTTTCGGGTAAATTTTATCCGCCGGGATTAAATATTTCCACACCCCACTAGAAACCTTAGAAAAAGTCCCCTTCGAGCTAAATGCCCTTACAAGCTCTTCTTTAAGACCACTAAGATTCAAATTAATAACCGATGGTGCTGTCTTTTTTCCCTTTACCGACAACCCCTTCCCTGCCCCATCCAAGAACTCACGCCCGCTAGAATTTGTAATTTTCAAATTATCGAACGAGTACGATGCGTGTGTCGAGCTAAACCCACTCCCCTGGGACAAAGGATCAAAGCTCCACAGAGAGGCACCACTACCATTAAGCCCTGCATAGTGAAATTCACCATTTTTACCAGTTATCCGAACTGGCATAACCGACTGGTTTGGCATATAAACACCAACCTTTTTCACCCCCTTTACTCCTCCAGCGCCATCCGCCAATGTATTCCCAAAGACCACAACATTGGGATCAGTATCACTTCCGGCCAAAACTCCGGAAAACGCTGAATTATTTGGATCGATCATTTTCAGCACCGCCACTGCATTGGTTGCATTTACATAGCGAACAATCTGAAACACGTTTTTTTTAACAACGTTGCCGCACCGAACCGTTATTGTGACTTGACACCCATAAAGTTCGTCATTATCCAACAATGAAAACCCGTTAGCGCCATACATTTCAGAGAATGTTTTGGCTTGCGCACAAACATTAACCGTTTTCCCTGGTCGCAAATCGAACTTTGTGTCAACAAAACCAACCCCAGCAGTCTTGCTTAGCCCAGAAGCCCCACCGTAATTAATAGACAGAAATTTTTCGACAAGCAGCTTATTATTTTTATCCAAAGGTCCATCAACACGCACATCGACGTAAGACGTATCAACAGAAGACAATCCGGTTATTGCTGTTGAAAACACTGTCTCCCTTGTTAGGGCCGCATTTGTAATTAGCTTTGTCGAAATTGATGAAGTAAACGTTCCATCAAAAAACGTCCCGACAGGCTGGCTGGTGGGCGTCGGGATCAACTGCTCGGCATCGGTCGGCAATTTGATGTGCTTGCTCATCCTCTGCTCGGCGGGCATCGCGAGCGCGGCGTCGATCAGCGCATCGACGCTCCAGGCGTGGCTCTGGTGCGGCTGCTGGGTCAGCTGGTCGAGGGTGCCGTAGCCGCCTTCGAGCTGGCCGATGATCAGCTTGCGGTCGCCTTCCGACACGGTCAGGCTCCTGATCCCATAGCCGTCGAGCGGCAGCGTCGCGCCGAGGAAGACCGGCTGTCCCTTCTTGCCGAAGGGATCCTGAATCACGCCGAGTTTGCCGCCGACGGCCACCTTCTGCGCGCTGGCGCTGCCACCCACCGCGGTCGGCGGTCCGAACGGGCTGGTCTGCGCGAACATCGGCGCCTCGAACATCGCCTTCCAGTACGGGTCGAGGAAGTTGTAGTTGTCGTCGGCGACGATCGCGTATTCGACACCGTCCTTCTCGACCAGCACCGCGCTCTGCGCGCGCTGGATATCGAGGCGATCTTTTTGAATATGGCCGCTCTGATCCATCGAGATCGATGTCGTGCTCGCGGACAGGGGTTCGCCATTCTCGCCACGCTTGATGCTCAGCGTGATCAGCCCCTTGTTGTAATCGCCGGGGCTGCCGATCAGGAACTCGTCGGAATCGCGGGTCGCGCTGACCATGCCAGGGGTCTTGGCGCTGGAACCGTCGGCCGGCAGGCTGGCAATGATCGGCGCACCGATACGCCCCGTCTCGAAATCCAGCGTGTCGAGATCGAAGACATAGATGTCGCCGCGCCCATTGCTCGGGCTGAGCAGGCTGACGCCAGCATTCTGCGCGGGTGCGGTGACGACCAGAGTCCGGCCATCCGGGCCGATCTCCATGCCGCCAATGCCGTTGCGCGCCGCGTCCAGCCCCGTCCCTTTCAGCGTGACCGGCTGGTGGTAGCCCTTGCTTCCGGGCATGATATTGATCGCGATCAGCCGGCTCCCCGCTGCATTTCCCCAGCGATTGCCCTCGCCGACGATCAGCGTGTCGCCGGTGCTGGCGACGCTGGTGATATTGCGTCCGGCCGGGATCTTGATCTCGTCGATGATCTTGAAACTGATCATGTCGATCACATAGACGACGCCATTGCCACCGACATAGCAGCGGCTCAGATCGTCGGTGATCACCAGCGGCTGGATCTTCGATCCGGTCAGGTAGCTGCCGTCGAAATCGTTGAATCCGATCGTCTTGACGAGGTCGGAGCTGCCATCGTGGTTCTGGCGCACGAACTCGACACCGGTACGCGTCAGCACAGCGGCCATGTCGGTGTGCTGAGTCATCCGCACTTCATTGCCCGCGTATTCGCTGGTCTCGCCTTTCACGAGCTGGCCAGAGCCGTCGATATAGTCGCCCGAGACCACGCGCACCAGCTGCCACGAGGCGCTGCCTATGGCCAGACCCGCGGGCGGGGTGAATCTCAGTTCACCAGAGAAGTTTCCAGGCAGCACCTTGCCCCTTTTTGTCGAGACATCGAACTGCGCTCCATCGGGATAGAGCGCACGCAGCACCATCGTGCTGGCCTGATCGACATCCGTCGTGGCTGGATTGCTGACCTGCAGCACCACTTCGCCAGAGTCTTCATCGGGCTTGATGTCGGTGATCGTCGGCAGAGTCAGGTTGCCGACCACCTCCGGCGCGGCAGGCAGAAGACCGCTCAGATCGAGTTGCGGCGTCCCCTGAACCGCCACGCTGCCGAACTGCGGGATACCCGCGTAATAGCGGCCGACATTGACCGTGCTCGCGGCGCTGGCCAGGATGCCCAGCAGATCGAGCGAGGCACCGACTCCCATCATGCTGACGCCCAGGCCGCCGAAGCTGGCCCAGTCGCCCGCGCCCAGGCTCAGGCCCGAGATATTGCCCAGCGACGTCGAACGGGCGATCAGGTATTCGCCGTCGCAGACAACCCCAGGGAAAGGCGGGCTGGAAGTCCGGGCGACGCCGTCTTCGCCGACGAAGCCGTTCTCGACCACCCACCAGGTGTCCGCCCAGCCACCGCCGGGCTGCATGACTTGGCCCCTGCGGAAGAAGTAGACCTCATCTCCGGCTTTCGCCCCGGTTCCGGCTTGAACCGGAATCGCCAGCTGGACGCGGCTGCTCGTCTGCGCACCGCCCAGATCCAGCTTGAACGCGCCGAGCGCTTCCATGACGCCGGGTGCGGGAGCCGCCATGCCGGTCACGGCCTGCAGATCGGGCAGCGCGATGCGGCTGATAGAAACCTGAGCGTCATGCGGCAGAGTCCCGGCACCGATCAAAACCGTTTCACCGGTCTCGGCGCTGACGACACCGCCAACATCGGCCGCGACCGTGACGGCGCGCGGAGCCGGAGTGCTGTCGTCGGAGTCGGTCAGCTGGGCGGCTTGCACGACCAGCGTGATATCGGTCTGTCCGATCACCTGCTCAGTCAGATTGCCCGAACCGTCCACCTCGCTGGCGAGATGGACGATCGATATCGTGACCTTGCCCGCGCGCAGCGCGGTGATCAGACCGTCGGCGCTGACCGTGGCGATGCTCTCGTCGGAAACGATATAGCGCGTCGCACTGGAGACCGCGGCTTGAGCCGGAATGACATAGTCGTAGGTCTCTCCGGTATCCGGATCGACGTCGTGCTCGGTCTGCTCGGGATTCCCGGCAAAGACAGTGGTCGTGGCCGCATGCGCATCGCGCACTTCGCCGGTGCCCGGATCGGTGACGAGTACCTTGAGCTGCCTTGTCGCGCCAGGAGTCAGCGCGAGCGTGCCCGGATAGACATCGGGCTGGATCACGGGCGCCGCTGACGCGGAGCCCGAGCCCTCACCGGTGCTGCTCTGGGCCTGAACGGGATTCAACGCGACGACCGCCCTCACCACCCGCCCATCGACATCGGTGCGCGAGACTTCGATCAGCGCGCTTCCCGCGCTCTTGACGCTGAGCTGATCGAGGCGGTCATCGACCGTCACCGCGTCGGCGCCGACATAGCCCATGCCGGCGAGGCTGGCGTTGCGAACCGTCAGATAGGCACCGGATGCACTCAGCTCGACGCCCTTCTCGTCTTCGAAGTCCCCGGTTGCGTGGATCACGACGCTCTGCCCAGCCTGGAGAGCCGGCAGCGCGCCGAGGTGGATCGCCAGCAGCTTCGCGCCGCTGACATTGGCCTTGATCTCGATCGGCGCGCCGGCGGCGAAACCATCGTCGGCCTGAAGGCGGATCACCGCTTCACCTGAATAGCCGGTCTCCGGCGTGAAGACCAGGCTCTGGCCGTCGGCCGACAGGTGCACGCTGCCGTGGGTCGCGCCGAGCACGCGCCAGAAGAGCGAATCGCCCTCGAAGTCGCCGGCGAGGCTCCCCAGCTGGAGCTGGCTCGCGAGGTCGGTGTGGGTCTTCAGCGTCGGCAGGATGGCTGCCGCGACCGGCGCCTGGTTTGCATGCCAGCCGTAGTTGGCATAGAGCACCTGGCGGTCGCTGGCATCGACGCGGCCATCGCCGTTGAGGTCGCCCGCGGAGGCAGCCGTCGCCGCGGCGCTCTCCCATGCGGCGCTGTCGGCGCCATCGAGGACGCCGTCGCGGTTCATGTCCCCGGCCAGGCTGATGCTGACACTAGCCTTGCCGCTGCCGCTGACGCGCAGCAGCTTGATGCCGGCATCGGTGATGCGCACCAGGAAGGTATGGACGGATCCGTTCTGATAGCTGCCGAGCACGCTGCCGCCGGTAACGCCGAGGCTGGTCGCGGGGTCGGCGCAATCGAGCTGCACCGCGACGATGACGGCGCCCTGGGCACCGGACACCTTGACGCTGGAAGCGAGCTCGCTTTCGCGGACCGCGAAGGCGATGTTGCGTGGCGTGGCTAGCGAACCGCTCCAGGCGTTCGCGTCGGGCGTCGCGACCCAGTTCACCGCAGCGCCGAGATAGGCGTCGAGCGGGGTGTCGAGCGCCCTGCCCTGCCCATCGTAGGCGACGGGTTGGCCCAGATCGTCGGTGCCGAGCTGACGGACGAGGATCAGGCGAGAGGCACTGTCATAGCGATAGCTCAGAGCCGTCGCCGTGCCGTCGGCGGCGAGCGGACCGGTGATCCGGTCGATACGGCCTTGCCCGTCGCGATGGAAATCGATGCGCTGCTGGGCGGCGCCATCGACCGCGTCGATGCCGGCATCGGACACCAGCCACTTGACGCCGTCAGCGAAGTCGATTCGGGTGAGCTTGCCCTGCACATCGAGCTGGTAATGGCTGCCGTCAGGCGCGATCAGCGTGTAGGAAGCCGGCATCCAGGGCAGGCCGGTGGCCTGGTCGTAGAGGCCGCGGCCGAGCAACTGCAGCGCCTCGGCCTTGCCCGCGTCGTCGGAACCGTGTGCTTGCAGGGTCCAGCCATTGCAGGCCGAGAAGACCGGGCGATAGACGACCGGCGAGCCGGGCTGGCTTGCCAGCGCCTCGCTCTGCGCGCTCAGCGTGAAGCTCAGGTACTGCGGCGTCGCAGCCGCCTGATCCAGCGAGGACGGCACCTGCAGCCAGACCTTGGCGCCCTGCTGCCAGGCCGCGATGGCACCCAGCGCGTCGTGCGCGGCCTGATCGTGGCTCAGGCCCAGATCGAGCGCCGGCAGAGTCCAGTTGCCCAGATCGCCTTGTGCTCCGACCGTCGAGCTCAGCGTGCGGGTGATCGCGAGGCTGTGGCCATCGAGCGTGAAGCTGGCGTCGGTGCGGCTCTGCACGCTGAAGTGCTTGACCGTGGTGTCGACGACCACATTCGCGTCGACCTCGCTGCTCCTGCCCATCAGATCCCAGGCGGTGAAGCGCAATTGATAGGCGCCGTTCTCGAACATGGCCGGATCGAGTTGGCCGAGGCCGATCGCGCCGCTGCGGTTTTCCGCGGCGAGGCTTAGCTCGGTCAGCGTGGTCCATTTGCCCGAGTTCGCCGGGGCGATCTGCAGGCGGTAGCCCATCAGCTGCTGCTCCTGCAGCGTGGCTTGGAGGTCCAGAAGGTCGGCGAGGACCAGCGGACGGCTGCCGGCGGAGCACCCGGTGAGCAGCCCAGCCCAGGCCAGCGCCGGAGCAGTGGAGTCCGCCGGATCCTTGACGCGCAGGGTCTGGGTGCGGGTGCCGGTGAAGCCGTCCTGGTCGGTCGCGGTCGCCCGCACTTCGATCAGTCCGGGGCCGCTGGCGGTCAGGCGCAACCGCCCACCGGCATCGAGCGCGACGCTCTGCCAAGTGTCGCTGCCCAGCGCCGAGCCGCGCACTTCGACCCGGATGTCGGCAATCGCCGCGAAGCCGTCGGCGCGCACCGTCGCGACAATGAGCTGCCCCGGCAGGACCGGGGTGCTGGGCGTCGCGGAAACGACGACGGCCGGAGCATTGCTGGCCGCATCGGCGAGCGCGCGCAGCGTGAAGGTCTTGCTGACCGAGACCTTGCCATCGGAAACCTGGGCAGTGACGACGAAATCGCCGACCTGACCGGGGCCCGGCGTCCAGCTCAGACGCTGCGCGGCGGCATCGTAATGGGCGCCTTCGGGCAGATTGCTGAAGCTGACGGCGAGCGAGCGGGTCTGGGCCGCACCATCGGCATCGGAGACCAGGATCGCGCCATTGCCGCTGCCGCCGAACAGCACCGGCAGGCTCAGGCTCTGGCCAACCAGCACCGCATGCGAAGCGACCTCGATCTGGGGCGCGCGGTCGACGTCGAGAACCCTGACCTGAACCTTGCGTTCGGTGACGGCCTGGCCGTCACTGACCGTGAAGGTGAAGACAAAGGGCTGGTCCGTCCGGGTCGCGTTGTCGACGACGTCCTGTCCGGGTGTCCATTCGAAGTAGCCGCTGACCGGATCGAAGGAGACACCGGCCGGCGTGTCCGCGTCGCGGACCAGACCGTAGCTCAGCGCATCGCGATCCGCATCGGCGCCGCGCAGGCTGAAGCCCAATGTCTCGCCTTCATTGACCAGCTGCAAGGGCATCGGCAGCAGCACCGGCGCGAGGTTGGTGTTCGCGACATCGAGATCGATGCGACGGCTGACCGTCCCGGCGCCGTCGCTGGCGGTGACCGTGAAGCTGTAGCGGCCGTGTTGGGCCGCAAAGTAGTCCGGCGTCCAGTTGAGCGTCAGCGTGCTGCTGCCGTTCGAGCCGGTGGCGGCGGAGAAGCTCATGCCGGCCGGCAGGTCCGCACAGCTCCAGCTGATCGCATCACCGTCGGCGTCGAGTCCGGCGAGCTGAAGGCTCATCGGCACGCCTTCGGTCGCGGCAATCGCGGTGGCCGTAACGCCACCGGCGGCGAGATCGGCCCCGACGCTGGCGCCACTGGCGGTCAGCGCCAGCACGGCCGGAGCCGTGTTCGCGGAGCGCACGACGATGCGCAGATTGCGCGCCACGACATTGGGCACCGGAACGGCATCGGGATCGGTCTGATAGCCCGCATCCTTGGGCCCCAGGCCGCTGTCGCGGACTTCGATGCTGAGATCGTGGTTGCCCAAATCGGCGGCGGTCGGGGTCCAGGTCAGCGTCGCGTGGCCATAGACCGAACTCGGTGTCAGCACGGCGCCAGCGGGCAGGCCGTAGCCGTTGAAGCTCAGCGCGTCCTGATCCAGGTCCGAGACGAGGATGGGCAGGCTCAGGCTCTGACCGACCACGGCCACGATCTGGCTGGGCAAGGTCATCACCGGCGCCTCGCTGGCGCTGCGCACGGTCACGACGAAGCTCTTGGCTTGCGACATCACCTGATTGACATCGCCGTCGCCATCGTCCTGGGCGACGACGGTGATCGTGTAATCGCCCCGGTCGCCCGCGCCCGGCGCGAAGCGGATCACTCCTGAGGCCGCGCCTGGCCCTGTAGCCGGATTCTGGACATAGCTCGCGCAGCGCGGCAGGCCGGTCACGGTGAGCTGGACCGGGTTGCCGTCGGCATCGGTCGCATAGACCGGGATTTCGAGCACCGCGCCCTTGTCGACGAAGGCGTTGCCGATGTCGCCGATCTCGGGCGCGCGGTTCGCATTGCTAACGACGATGGGCACGATCACGGTCGAGGACTTGGGCGTTCCCGTGCCGTCGCCATCGTCGGTCGCGGTCACCGTGACGTGGTAGGTGCCGGCCTGCGCGTAACCGGGCTGCCAGACGATCTCCATCGTGTCCTCATCGAAGCTGGCGCCTTTGGGCAGGCCATCGATGTGGTAGTGGACCGGCGACGGAGTCAAGCTTCCGCCGCTGGCGGGCGCGGTCGGCGACAGACGGACCTTGGGCTCGAAATCGGGGTTGTCCGGGTCGAACGCGAACACGCTGATGCGCAGCGAATCGCCCTCGAGCACGTTCCATGTCTCGCCCGCGACGAGGCCCGGATCGAATTCCGGAGCGCCGTTCACGTTGAGCACCTTGAGCACGATCTCGCGGGTCACGCTGGTCGTGACCGGATCGGAACCGTCCGCCGGGGTGTAGGTCGCGACCAGCGTGACCGGAATGTTCAGGTCGCCGTGCGCGGAATAACCCGGCGTCCATTCGAACCAGCCGGTCGCCGCATCGAGCGTCGCACCACCGGGCAGCCAGGGCGCGACGTATTCCAGAGAGATGCTCGTGCCGTCGGCTTGGCTCAGGCCGCCCGGCATGCTGCCAGGCAGCTGCAACGCGAAGCGCTCGCCCTCGCGCAGGGTCTGCGCCGGAAGGGCCGGGAAGACCGGCTTCGCATAGCCCTGCGTCACCGTGATCGTGAAGCTGCGGCTGACCACGGTCTTGCCGTCGCTGGCCAGGATCGTCACGTTTTTGTAGCTTCCGGCCTGGTCATAACCCGGCGTCCAGCGCAGGCAGCCGCTCTTCGCATCGAACACCGCGCCCGCAGGCAGGTTGCGCACGCTCAGCGTCAGCACATCGCCATCGGCGTCGGAGGCGAGCAGAGGCAGGTTCAGCGCCTCGCCTTCGCCCAGCGTCACGTCGTCCTGAGTGGCGACGACCGGCGCATGGTTGCCACCCGCGACCGCAATCGTGAAGCTCCGGTATGTCACACCGCCGCGGCCGTCCTGGACGCGGATGACCAGCGTCGTATCGGCTCTATCGTTCGCGGTCGGGGTCCAGCTGAGCGTGGCCTGCGAGACATAGCCCTTGTCGGTCTGGGTCGCCGCCCCCGCATTCAAAGTCAGGCCTTCGGGCGCCTGGACGATCTGCCAGTAGAACTGGCTGCCATCGGCATCGAAAGCGCCCAGCGTCGCCGTCCAGGCAGCGCCCACGGTCGCCGCGGGCAGTTCTGCCGAGGTCGCGGAATCAGCGCCAGTGCTGTCGCTAGCCGTCAAGCTGCCCCAGACGCCATACAGCGCGTCGAGTTCGTTGGCGGGCAGATCGGCAGGCAGACCAAGCAGCGCCAGCACCTCGGCGTCGGTCGTCGCGCTGGAGAAGTCCGTCTTCTGCAGTTTGTCGCTCAGCGCCGCCTGATCGGCCAAACCCATCCGGGTCAGCAGGGCGCTCAGCGCGGCCGGGTCGATAGGCGTGGGATCGGTCGGAGCCGCCGGACCGCTCGGGTCGGCCGAAGCCAGGGTAACGACATAGACGCTGGGCGGGACGTTCTGGTAGGGCACGGCGTAGATGCCATGGCCCAGGTCGAACTTCGCGAGGCGGGTATCTCCCGGGTGGGTGCCCAGCAACTGGGCCGGAGTCACCGAGACGGTCTGGGCGGCGAGCGTCTCGCCGATGCGCAGCTTGCCACCGACGAGGCTTGCGCTCAGATCGATCAGCCACAGGCCGGGCTGCGCGCCCTGGCTCGCTCCGCCAATCGCACCGCCAAAGTAGCGGCCCGGATCGAGCAGCAATGTGATCGGCCCTTTCAGATCCACGGTGCCGATGTTCGTGACCGTGACATCGTAGCTGAGCTCTCCGGTCGCGCGATCGGCACGCGTATTGCTGAAGGTGAGGCGGACCGAGCTGCTCATGTCCATCACCGTCGTGAAACTCGTCACATAGGCATTGGCGAGCTTGACCTGGGTCGCGCTGCGCAGGTCCGCGCTGATGCTCAGCTGATAGGAGCCGCTCGTCAGAGCCGGCAGGCTCAGGATAGCGGCCTTGCGCTCGGCATCCCAACGCACGCTCTGCGGCACGAAGCTGGCCGCGTTCGCGCTGCCGCCGACCGCCGTCAGTTGGAAGTCATTGACGTTGAGCACGCTGAACGCGTCGCCCTCGCCCGTCCACATCGCCTGGTCGAAATAGACCGCGATCTGGTTCAGAGGCAGGGGCACGACCGAGCCATCGGCGACGCTGACCGCGGTGACCGTCGGCGCCTTGATCGGCGCGATCTCGTCGATGCGGCCGGTTTCGGCGATCAGCACGCGGCCGTCGCTGCTCGCGACGATGCTCTCGCCGCGCGTGCCACCGCTGGCCACCTGCAGCACGCGGTGCGAAGCGAGTTCGATCATCCAGACCGAGGCCTTGTGCGGCACGTCGCTCGCCGCGCCATCGACAACCGGGCGTTGCGGCAGATTGCTGGAGACGAACATCAGGCCTTCGAGCTGGGTGCCGGCCGCACCAAAGGCGATGCTGTCGACGACGCCGCTCAAGCGGTATTCGAGTTCGGCGCGCCCGCGGGTCTTGCCCGTCATCGGGAAGCTGACGATGTCGGTCGTGCTACCCGGCTCGGCCGAGCGGATGTCCTGGCCGGTCCAGCGCACGGCCCACAGCCGGCCATCGGGTCCGAAAGCCAGATCGCCGACCCGCTCGTTGCTGAAGTGGGTCCAGGCCCGATCCGGATCGGAGGCCGCCGGATCGAAGATCTCGATGCCGTTGCCGGAGCTGACATAGAGCGCGCCATCGGCGCTCACCGCCAAGGCATGGGTCAGCGGCTCACCCTGGGGACCGCTGACGGTACGCAGCACCGAGCCACTGCTCGCATCGATCAGCAGCAGTTGATCGCCGGTCATGACCCAGAGCTGACCATGGGCGTCGAGCGCCATGTCGAGCACGGGCGAGGCGAGCGTGAAGAGCGGCGTGACGCTGTGACCGCCGTCCTTGTCGTAGTGGAAGACTTCGTTGCGCAGCTCTCCGGCGCTGGCGAGGAAGCTGTGGTCGGCGAGCTCGACCATGGCCAGGGCGCCTATATCGCCGGCGCTAGCCTTGAAGCCGTCGGCAAAGCCGCGCAGCGAGAAAGGTGCCAGCACGGTCTGCAGATCCGCGGTCTGGGTCGGAGCGATCGCTCCGGGCAGTTGCGAAGTCGACTGCTGGAACAGCGTGTTGGCAGAGTAGCTGCGGTCCGGGTTGGCCAGAGGCAGCTCGGGCGTCTGGGTCACAGTGGTATTGCTGCCCAGGCCATCGAGCACGGCCTGGCGGCTGCCGTCATCAGGCAAGACCGCATTGCTGACCGACGCGGCTTCGGTATTGCCGGCGATGTCGGTCGCGACGGCCAGGAACTCGTAGCTGCAGCCGGCTTTGCCGGTGAACACGCCCTGGGTCTGACTGGCCGGGACCTGGCGTTGCCAGATCTTGAAGTCGCCGCCGTTCTCGGCGACATAGACCGTGACATGGCTGATGCCGCTGACATCGTCCGTGGCGCTCCACTTCACATTGAAAGTGGGCGCAGCTTGGGCGTCGTTGCCCAAAGCCGTGGCGGTAACGGTGGTGACCGGAGGCGTCACGTCGAGCGTGTAGCTGACGGTATTGGTGTCTATCGGCGGAGCATCGCCGAAGATCACGGTCGCCGAGGCGCTGACGGTCTTGCCCGACTGCGCTGTGTCCACGCTCTGGATCGTGTAGCTGACCGAGCCGCTCTTGAGCGAGGCATCGGCGCGCAAGTTGCCCGAGGCGTCGTAGGCGGAGAGCAGGCCGTGGGTCGCATCGTCGAGCACTTCACCGGTCTGCGGATCGATGGCCTGGAGCAGCCAGGTCGCGATGTGCGTTTCGGCATCGATGCCGGCGCTGACGCGCAGGATGAAGCCCTTGCTGCCCGAGAAATCGAAGTCCCCCTGGAAGACGGCCTGACCGGTGGGGATATGCACGTTGATATCGCCCAGCTTCAGGTCGCCCAGGCGCAGGCTGCGGGCATCGAGCTGAGGATCGAGCTGGGTCGTGATCCGGATCTGGCCCTGCGGACGGGTGTCCGGCGCCGTGAAACTGACGCTATAGGGAAGATCGGTGTTCGCGGGCAGATAGGCCACGCCGGAGCTCGCCGCCGAGGCCTGGGGACCGCTGAGGGTCGCCAGGCTCTTCGCGGCGGAGTTCTTCTGCGCAGCGAACTGCAGGTACTGGCTCAGGTTCAGAGAAGCCTGCCCGACCGGGTTGAACTTTTCGTCGAGCACGCCGATGTGGCGCAGGTATTCGAGCTCGGGCTGGGCCCCGGCGAAGACGTTGAAGTTGAGGAACTGGGTCTGGGCCTTCGCGTTCTGCTTGAAAGCCGAAGAATCGGCCAGCGCCGGGACCGGGATCTCGGCCGTATTGCCATCTTGATCGGTGCGGACTTCCGTGTACTCGACCTTGTCCTTGGCGGCTTGAGAATCCCCCGCCCAGCGAGCCGTGTCGCCATACCATTGCTGGACCTTGGCGAAGAAGCCGAGCAGGTCGGACTGGGTGCGATAGCTGTCACCCGCCTTGGCGAGCAGGATGCCGGTCGCCAGCGTCGCATTCAGGCTGACGACCTGGACCGAATCGCGAATCGCCGGAGCCTGGTCGGCCGGACGCAGCAGGCCGGAGGCTTCCAGTGCAGCGAGCCACCCCTGGACCCATTGGCCTTCGTCGGCGGCGAGCAGAGTCAGCGCCTCGGGCGCCGTGCGGTCGGCGAGGATCGCGGTGCGCAGCGCCTTGGCGTGGGCGCTCTGCTCGGCGACGAACTCGTCCCGGGTCAAGGCCGTCGCCGCGCCGACGATGTTGAAGCGGAACGGAATCGCCAGGGTTTCGAGCTTGGTCAGGTGGGTTTCAGGATCCGGGGACAGGAACTTGGCGGTCAAGCCCTGCTGGATCTTGTCGAGATCCTCTGCCCCCTTGTCGAGCAGGCCCGTCGCCTTCCAGTCCGGATGCAGCGCATAGAGCTTGTCGCGCAGCCCGGAGAAGTCGTAGTTGATCCACTCGGCCAGACCAGGATAGGTCTGCACCGTGAAGGAAGCGCCGACAAAACCATTGGCCCCCAGATCGACCGCGTAGCCCGGGGCCAGATCGTAGCCGCGGGTGTTGCTGGCGCCGTCCAGGCTGGCCCAGGGGATGTCCTTGCGCGAAGTGCCGTCAGTCGGCGTCGCCCCATAGCTCTGCGTATTCCCCGCCGCATCGACGGTCTTGCCGGTGGGCTGACCGCCGACGTTGCTGCCAAAGACGACGTAGGGCAGGTGCAGATTTTCAAGGACATCGGCGCTGTTGCCCATGTTGCTGACGCCGACGTCGAAGCGGACGTAGGGCGTGTCGACGTTGGTCTGGCTCTGCAGCGAGACACTGTAGGTCGCGCTGTCCCCGGGAACGACGGTCCGCGCGCCGCCTATGCCTATCGTCACATCGTCTTCGATCGCGCGTTCGACCAGGTAGCGGTAGGGCTCGGTGACGGTCTGGCCGTCGGGGTTGGTCACGACGAGGTCGTAGAGGCCATAGGGCACGCCGCGCAGGTCGAAGACCGCGCGGATGTGGGTCGCGTCGAGCACCTGCCAGCGGGCGGGTTCGACCTCGAACACCCCCGGGCGGGACAGCTTGACCAGAGCCCCCGCCTTGAAGCGGGCGCCCTCAATATCGACGGTCACCCAGCGGTGCTCGTCGTCGCCGACCCCGCCCTGGTCGGGCGTGACCTTGGTGATCGCCAGCGGCAGAAGATCGGCGCGCAGCGTCACCGGCGTCTGGCTGCCGGTCTGGCGCGATTTGACCAGCACATAGTAATCGCCGGCCTGGGTGCTGGAGACGATCGCCTGCTGATCGGGCGCAACCGGGTTCGAATAGGCCGCGTCGTAGCTGTAGCCGGTCGGCACGTCGCCATAGCGAACATAGATTTCGTTGGCACCGGTCGCGGCCGACGAATCGAGCGAAACCCTGAGGGTCTCTCCAGCGGCGACGCTGACCTTATACAGCTGCACATCTCCGCTGGAGAGGCTGGTCTGCAGCGCCGAGCCGACCGTCAGGACAGGGGTGCTGACCGTCAGGCTGGCCCCCGAAGCGGTCCGGTTGTTCGCCTCGCCAGCAGGCAGATTGACACCGGTCGCCGTATAGCTGATCTTGCCCTCGAACACCTCGTTGTAGAGGTCGGGACGGACGATGATCCGCCACGAGCCGTCCTTGAGCGCAGGCAGCTTGGCGGTCAGTTTGCCGCTGTAGTGATCGCCACCGGCCAGATCGCCGGAATGCTCGACCTTGCCCAACAGGATGTCGCCCAGATCCCAGTCGTTGTCGGACGACAGATAGATCGCGTCGGTCCAGCGTCCATAGGCGGTGTTGATCGAATCGTTGAGGACGCTGTAGTCGATCTCGACTTGCTGGCCGACCGCGGCGGTCGGCGGAAGCTGAACGCCGTTGACCTTGAGATCGGCCGGCGGAGGCGTTTCGACCAGCACGGGCTGAACCGCCGCCGTCGCGTTGTTGAACTCGTTGCCGAACTCGCGGACGCTGCCGAAACTGCTCGCGCCCCGGACATTGGCCGGGTCGGTCACGACGAACACATAGTAAGGGCCGTCCAGATCGCGCGGCACGTTCAGCTTGAACGCTCCGTCGTAGCTGGCCCCCGCGGCCAGCCCACCGCTGTGCGCCACATAGCCGACATAGCGATCCTGGTTGACGTCGAGGAAGCGGTCGCGCGACAGATAGACCATGTCGTACCACTGCCCCTGATCGCTGGGCGTGTCGCCGCCCTTGTTGACGACCGTGTAGCTGACCGCCATGTCCTGCCCGGCCAACACTTTGTCGGGTGCCTGCACCGTCGCGACCTGCAGATCAGGCGGAGTCCTCAACGTGATCGGCAGATCGATGAAGCTGACGTTGTTGCCCTCGTCCTTGAACTCACCGACAGCGCCCGGCCCGTAACCGTCAATCGTGTCCAGGCCGCTGCGGATGCTGCTCGGTTCGCGGGCTTCGTAGTCCTTGCTCAGCTCGGTGTCGGCCTTGACGATCAGCTTGAAGTCGCCCTCTATCGATTCGGGCAGGGTGAAGGTCGCCGAGTTCGTATAGGACTCGCCGGGCTGCAAATAACGTGGATTGCCCTGAGCATCGGTCAGCGAGGTCGTCCTTACCTTGCTGAGGATTTCGAAATCAGACCAACGGTCGACCAGCGGGTAATCGGTCGGATCGAGCGAAGCGTCCCGGGACAGATAGACGCCGTCGGACCAGGCGCTGGTGCGCGTGGCCCGCTTTCCCTGGTTGGTGACGGTCCAGCTCACCGTTATGGTCTGACCGGAGCGGGGGTGGGGATCGGTCGTCGTGATGCCGCTGACGATCAGGTCCGGCTCGCGATAGACCACATTGAGCGTGCCGCGCCCAAGATTGTTTTTGTTCTGCGCGCCTTCATAAGCGCTGTTCGCATAGAGCGAATCCCGGGCCTCACCATCGTCGATGAAACTGCTCGTCGCCTCGCCCTGGGCAGACTTGCTCGGCGAATTGCTCAGCGTATCGTCGCGGTGCGCCGAGTCGGTGATCACATAGATGTAGTAAGGGCCTTCGGTTCCGGCAGGCAGCTTGACCTTCAGGCTGGCCGTATAGCTCGCGCCCGCGGCCAGACCCGCGGTATTCGGATGGACCAGCGCGCCCAGCGCGGTGGCGCGCTCGGGGATGAAGGTCGGATCGGAGCTGAAAAAGACCGAATCGACCCAGCCGTGGGTTCCCGCCCAGACGTCGTCGCCGAGGTTCGTGACGGTCCAGGAGACCGTCGTCTCCTCGCCCGAGAGATTCTCGGGCAGGGTGTCGACGCGAGTGACCTGAAGATCCGCCGCGTGCGGCGTGACCAGCGAGGCGCGGGCCAGCGAATTGTTGGCTTCGTTCGACTCGCCAAGGTCTTCCCGGCTGAAGCTCTGATAATTCCGCCCTCCTTGACCTCCATCGGTACGGATCACCAGATAGCGGCCCTTGGCCGCAGGCGAGAGCTGGACCGTCTGCGACACGCTATAGCTGTCGCCATAGGCCATCGTGTGCTGCTGTTGGAAGGAGCCGAGCCAGAAGACATCTCTGGCTTTGCTCAGATCGGGGTCATCGGTCAGGTAGGCATCGTCATACCAGGAACCGCTGAGCTGATCCCCCCGGTTCTTGACCGTGTAGCTGAAGCTGTAGGCGCCGGCGGCGTCCGCGCTCGCCAGCGCGGACAGGTCGGTGACGACGAGGTCCGGCGGCGTGAGGCCCAGCACACTGATCGGCCGCGCCTTGAAGTTGTCGTTGTCCGGGTCGGTCGGGTCGTCGGTGTTGATGTTGCTGGCCAGCGTGTCCTCGAGGATCACGTCATAGCTGTCGCTCCAGACGGTCAGGTAATACTGACCGGAGAGCACATTGTCGGGGATCTGCACATCGAGCTGGCCCAGGTAGTCCTTGCCGAGGTCCAGATTGCCCTTGTGCGTCACGCTGCCGAGCAGGATGTCGCCCTTGTAGGCACCGGGGCGGCGCTTGTCGCGCGCCAGCCAGACGGTATCGGTCCACTGGTCCAGAGTCGCGGACTCTCCCCGCGTGGTCGCACTGCCCAGGTTGCTGACCTTGTAATCGACCGTGATCGTCGAGCCGTGCACAGCCTGGTCGGGCGCGACCACGCCGCTGGTGACCAGATCGGCGAAGGGCACCGAGTCGATCGCAATCTTGGCGACCGCGATGTTGTTGCTCTCATTCGGATACTCATCGACCTTGTACTCGCCGTCCGCAACGACGATCAGGTAGGCCGTGCCGCGATAGCGGATCGGGATGTCGACGCTGGCGCTGACGGTGCGATAGAAGTCGCCCCCCGGAGACAGTGCGGCTCCGTTGTCGAAGCGCCCGACGAGCTTGTCGTCGGCGCTGAGCGTGCCGTCCAGCGACAGATAGACCGAATCCTTCCAGTGACCGGTCGCCGCTTCCGCGCCCATGTTCTGGACCACGAAAGAGACCGCGGCGGAGCCGCCCGCGACGACGTGGTCGGGCACTTCGAGCGAATTGACGCGCAGATCCGGCCGGTCGTTCAGGCTGATCTGCGTCGTGTCCGAGCTGGTCCGCTCATCATTGGTCCGCGCGTCGCCATACTCGTAGACCTGGGCGCTCGAATCGCTGCCCAGGTTGACGTTCGTGATGACCTTGATCCGGTACAGGCCTTCGATCCGGCCCGGCAGCCGGACCTGCTCGGTCCGCGTGTAGCGGATCCCGGCGGCCAGCCCCCGGTCGTAGGTGAAATTACCCAAAACCACCGCGGCGCCATTGCCATCGGCGGGGACAAGCAGCACGCGATCGACCCAGCTGCCCGCCGCATCGACGGTACCGCTATTGAGGACTTCCCAGCAGATGTCGACGAGGGAGCCTTCCTGGGCCTTGGCCGGGAGCGTGATGCTCTGCACCGAGAGATCGGGCGAGGGCGACAGGCTCACCGGTACGGCGAGCGAGCTGGCCCGGTTGTTGTCGCCATGGATGAATTCGTAGGCGGCCCCCCCATCGTTTGTGGCCACGTTCAGGTAATAAGTACCCGAAATCCCTTCTGGCAGCACAACGTCGATCGAGCGATCGTAGTGCTCACCGACACCCAGCTGCCCCAAGTGGGTCGCCGAGGCGAAGTTCACAACGACATCGCTGCCGTCGGGATTACGGCTGAGCCAAACCCTGTCGCTCCAGCTCGATGCATTCGTGACGCCAATGCCCTTGTTGACGACCTCCCAGCTGAGTTTGAGCGGCTTGCCGCTGGCCGCATCACCCTGGACCGTGACCCCGTTGAGCTGCAGATCGGCATAGGGGCGCGGCATCACATCGAGCGGGTGACCCGCTTCGGCCAGATTATTGGCCTCGGCTCCGTGTTCCCACACCTCGCCGCGGCTGTCGGTCTTGACGAACAGATGGCCACGCGCCGAGAACGTCGGCCCGAACATATAGCTGGCCTGTCCGTTATAGGACTGGCCAGCGGCCAGCCCGGTGTCGTGGCGCAGCTCGCCGATCACAACGTCGTCGCCGTTGCCGAACACGTCGTCCTGCGAGAACACGACGACATCGGTCCAGGCATCGGTGCGCCCCGGTCCCGTACCCTGGTTCGTGACGGTCCAGTTCACGGTCACGCTGGCCGGATCCGCGATCACCTGATCCGGTGCGCTGACATTCGACACGGCGAGGTCCGCATAGAGGTCGGGCGCGATCGTGACGGCCTGGCTCGCGACGTTGTTCGCCTCGCCCGCCGAGGTCTCGGCCAGCACCTGTCTGAGGTCGGTGACGACCAGAAGTTGATAGCTCCCTTCCGCGGTCATCGGCAGCAGAACGGAAACCGTGGCCGCCGAATCGGCGCCTGCCGCGATGCCGCTGTGCACGAATTCGCCCAGCTTTGTCGCCCCTTCGAGCTTGCCGTCGCGCGACAGATAGATGCCGTCAGTCACATTGACCGCGTCGCTCGAACCCTGGTTGTGGGTCAGCCAGCTGAGCTGGACGGATTCCCCGCCCTGGGAATTGCCCGTCACGCCGATCTGGCCAACGACGACGTCCGGGTGCACGATGGACAGCGCACGGCTCGCGACGTTGTCGCTCTCGTCGCTCTCGTTGCTGACGTAATTGCCCGCATCGGCGGTGACCTGGATCAGCCAGTCGGTGCCCGCCACGTCGCCGATGTTGAAGCGGACCACTCCGCTGTAGCGCGTTCCCGGAATCAGCGTGCGCTTGCTGCAGGCAGTGTCGATCGATGCGAGGACTATGGACGGATTGGCCGCGCTGACGATCTTGACATTGTCATAGACCCAGGCCAAGACGGCCTTGTCGCCGCTGTTCTCGACCGTGTAGCTGACTTCCAGCGTGTCGCCGACGCGCACGATCGCAGCAGCCTGGATCTCCGAAACCTTCAGGTTCGGCTTTGGCTCGGCCCGCACCAGGGTGCTGTTGGCGGCCACGGCCAGATTGTTGTCGGAGTGATCGGGCTCATAGTTCTGCCCGAACGCATCCGTCTTGACGATGAAGTAATAGCTGCCGAGCAGCTCCTTGGGCAGCGTGGCATCCAGGCTCGCCGAATAGGCGCCCTTTTTGTCGATGCCGCCGACATGGGTCTGCGAGCCGAGCAGGATCGCGCCGCTTCCCAGAGTCGGCGTCGTCGACAGCCAGACCTGATCGACCCAGCTGGAGGCATCGGTCGCGACCGTGCCCTGGTTGCTGACCTGCCACTCGATGTGCGCGACATCGCCCGCGTGCACTTCCGTGGGCACGACGCTCAGCGCGGGCTGAAGATCGACGTAGGTCGGAGTGACCGGCACGACGGCCGAGAGGATCTGGTTGTCGCTCAAGGTATCCGGCTCGACCACCGAATGGTTCGCATCGGTCACGACGATGATCCGGTAATGGCCATCGAGCCGGGTCGGCGTGCGCACGTTCAGCTTTGCGTCGTAGTGCCCGCCCTGGGCGAGCGGATCCTTGTGCGTCAGGCTGCCCAGCACGATATCGTCAGAATTGCCGACGATATCGTCGCTGGAGAGGATTACGCGATCCACCCAGGAGCCCGGAGCGGCGACTGCGCCAAGATTGCTGACCGTCCAGCTCACATCGAAGGGGATCCCCGACTGAATCGAGTCCGGAACGATCAGGGAGCCTACCGCCAGATTCGGATAGGGCTTGGGATCGGCGTGCAGCGAAGCTTCGGCCGTATTGTTGGCCTCGGCATCGCCGACCGGACGGATTTCGAAGATCACGCCGGAGGAAGAGTAGGAAGCGGCATCGACCGAAATCGAGATATCGAAGTCGCCGGTCCCGCGCAGCCCCTCGGGCAGCTTGAAGCTGTAGTTGCGCACGCGCGACGCGCCGGCCGGCAGCGGGCGGTCGAAATCCTCGGGGAAGGACAGCAGAGTATCGGCGACGACCTCACCCTGCGAGCCATCGGCGTTCTTGCGACGCACGATCACCCTATCCTGCCAGCTGCGCGGTGCCGCGACCGAACCGGTGTTGGCATCCTCCCAGCGCAGCACGACGGTGGAACCGGTCAGCACATCGGTGGACAGAACCTGGGCGTTGTGGACCTCGAGGTCGGGTCCGGCGACGACTTCGACGGTCTGCGTGTTGTCGGCTTCGAGCGAGCCCGAAGCGTCGAATTCCGGAATCCGGGACTGCGAATCGACGGTCACGCGCAAGCGGAAGCGCCCGATCGCATTGACCCCCGAAGGCCAGGCGAAGCTCGCGCTGTGCCGGACACTCGCGCCGGCCTCCAGACTCAAGCCCTCAGCCGGCACATCGAGACTCGCGACGACGGCGCCGGTCGTCAGGTTCACGACCTCGACCCGCTCCATCCAGCCACCGCTCGCAGCCGCCGATCCGCTATTCACGGTGGTCCAGCTGACCGTCGCAGGATCCCCTGCCTGCCAGTTCGCAGCGGGGCTGATCGCGATGTCACTAGCCAGCAGATTCGCATAGTCCTTCACGGCGCTATGGACCAGAACCGTCGCCCGGTTGTTCTCCTCATCCGAGCCGACTTCGGCCTGGCTGTTGTTGGCGTCGGTCTCGATGATGACCTGCAGATCGCCCGCACCATAGGGGCCATCGGGCAGGCGAAGCGTCGCACTGCGGCTGACGAACTGGCCGGGCAGCAAGGGACCGTTACCCGCGGCGCTCTCGACATAGGGCAAATCGGCCTGAGCGATCACCTCGCCGGTGCTCACGCTCTTGACGATCACGCGATCGACGAAGTCGCCCAGCGTGCTGGTCAAGCCCTGGTTGTGCGTGACCCAGCTGACCTGGATGTTGCCCCCGGACTGGATAGGCGTGCCGGCCTCGGCGCTGGCGACGTTCAGATCGCTGAGCGTCAGGTCCATCTTGCGGCTCGCGCCGCTCAGGTCGATACGGCGGATCTCACCGGGCTTGTTGACGTAGACGGCCATATGGAAAGGCAGAGGCACGTCCTTAGCGTTCCGCTCGTCCATCAGGATCGTATAGCGGCCCGACGCGGTCGCGAGCACTTCGGAGCCCAGGTTGCGCATCGCATCGTATGTGATCTGACGACCGAAGGGATCGACGATGCGCAGAGGCCTATCGCCACTCTCTGCGGACAGACCGGTGAAATCGACGAAGATCCTGTCCCCGGCCTCGGCTTCGACGCTGTAGGCCTGCATGTCCCCGGCGGGCTGAATCCGCCCATCGACCGCGACGCCACTCTGGATCGGCGTCGCCGAGGAGAGATCGAGCAGGCGCAGGCCATAGCTGCTGGAATTGAAGCCGTCGATGTGGGCCTTCAACTGGTAGTGACCGGGTTTGAGCGTCAGCACGGACCCTTCCGGCCCGCTCGTATTCAAAAGCGTGCCGTCGCTATAGGTCCCGGTCAGCGTCCAGGTGACCGAGTCCCCCGAACCGTTGTTCAGAGAGTCGAACAACACGACCCGGGTATCGCTCAGGTCCAGCGTATAGCTGCGCGTCTGGGTCTGACCATCGAGCGTACCGGTGAGGCTGTCGTTGAGTTGGGCCGCGACCGGCGCGTTCGTCACCTTGTCGATCAGGAACGAGACCCCGCTGGTATATCCGTACCAGCTCTCATCAACGGTATCGAAGACCAGGTAGTAAGCGCCGCTCGAAGGCAGGCTGATCGTGCCGGAGTCGACATAAGATTGCCGAGCCGACGCGAGCTTCTGACCGAAGCGGTTGTAGAGCGTCCAGCTCGGCCAGGTCGAACCGGACTGATTGCCGAGCAGGTTCAGGAAAATCTTGTCTTCGGCGCTGCCACTGAATTGATAGACCCGCGCGCCATAGTGCGACGCGGCGGGCATCGCGACCGCCTGGCCGTACTGCAGAGCCGTCGCCCCATTTGCAGCGTCCAAACGGATCAGATTCAGGGTACTGGTTCCGCTCGAATATTCCTGGCTCAGCGTGACCGTATAGACGCCCGCGCCGAGCATGACCGGAGCGTCGAAGGATTTGAGCACTTCGCGGCCATCGGCGGACTTGACCGAGATCCGTCCGTAGTAACCGTTCCCATCGAGGCTGCTGCGGTCGAAATACCACAGGCCGGGCTCGGCGAGCTCGAACTGGAAGCTCTGCGAAGCGCCTTGAGCGAGCGTTCCGCTCCAGTTGAAGACCGACGTGACCGCAGCCGGAGTCGTCGCGACGCCCCAGCTCGCGCTCAGCGAATACGCATTCGACGCGACATTGCTCAGCGCATCGCGCTGAACCCTCAGCAGATAGACGCCCCCCATAGTCAGATCGAGCTCAAACACCGCCTGGCGGGCCGGATCCCAGTTTGTAACGACAACACCGTTGCGTTGGAGGATCTGCACATTACCGGCGCCGTTCCAGCTCGTCCGGCTTAAGGACAGATGATCGCCAGGATTTGCCTGCAGGCTCCACAGAGACAATGTGTCGGCTCCGCTATCCTGAGCCAGGGTCCGCGCCGTCGCCGGCTGACGATCGAGCTCCTGCTCGGCGGGAACCTTTTGCGCGACGAACGCATAGCTGACGGCAGCGCCATCGCAGTTCGAGCGGATGCGCAGTGAATAGTCACCGGCATCGAGGAAGACCGACAGGCTGCCGCCCGCGCTCGGCCAGTTGCCGCGCAACAGAATCGTCGTGCCGTCCGGCTTGACCAGCTCCAGCGTTGCGTCAGTGCTAGACAGAGCGATCTGCGACAGGTCAAACCAACCCGCCTTTTCCATCGAGAAACGGTAGGCGGATTGCTCGTCGCGGGTAGCGAGGCAGCCCTGAACGAGGCCGTTCCAACCCAGAGCCAGGGCCGCACTGACGGGCTGTTTCAGCGTCGCTTCGAAATGGACTGCTGCGTTGCTCTTCGTATACTGCTTGGCCAGCAGATAGACCGACCCGCTCTGCGCCGCAGTGAAGCTGATCGAGGAATCGGCTGCCCAATGCTGGCCGGCGATATCGCGACCACTCGCATCGACCAGCGTATAGCGCAGGCCGTTGGTGCTGGTCGGCGCGGTGAAATCGAGGTTATAGCTCTGCCCGGCGAGCACATCGAAGGAATGGACGACCAGATTGTTGCCGGCCGGCAGATCGCCGGAGAGCTGAGTGGCAGTGCCGTGCGCACTCGCCACCGCCGCCATGTCGAGCACGCGGAAGGAATAGTCCGGAGTGCTGGCGCCGCTGCCACTGAGCTCGAACGTGTAGGTGCCGGCAGGCAGGAAGCGGCTGTAGTAATCGCTCACACTCCAACTCGGCAGATTGAACAGTTCGCGCTGCGCCGCATCGAGCAGGCGCAGCCTCGCGGCTCCCGACTGGAGATCGAACAGCACGGTGCGGCCGGTGTCTAGCGTAAAAGTGTAATGAGCCAGATCCCCAGACCCAGCGATCTTTCCGGTGACCAGGCTGCCCAACGGCAGAGTGGTTTCCGTGACACTGGGGATACGCGCCGTGACCGTCGTGCTGCGCGCCGATGCATCGTTCCAGGAGCCGTAGATCTGCAGAACGTAATTCCCGGTCTGGGTCAGCGTGATTTTCTGCGAATAGTCGCTGTTTCCCCACCCGGAATTGCCCATGACGAGAGAGCCATCCGGCGCATAGAGCTCCCGGTACAGATACTGGCCCGTTGTCGTCCGCGGATCGATCAGCAGAGTGGCTCCGGCTGTGCCGGAGAGCTGGAAGGCCTGGGCAGTGCGGCTCTCAACGGCGTTGACGACGACCGGGCTGTCCATCGCCAGAACCGGCAGCGCGCTCGTTGCCTGAACTTCGATCCGGTAACGGCCGAAACCGGTCAGCTTGTCGGCCCTGGGAACCAGCCTCAGCTCGTAGTCTCCCGCCAGAAGCGTCATCTGCCGATGGATATCATCAGCCGAGATGTCTTGATTCAGGATCTGCTGGGTATTGCCCTGGCCATCGCGGCGAATCAGCGTGACGGAATAGTCGTCGCCCCCCACGTTGATCCAGGTTGCCTGTTCCGAATCCAGCGAGAAATGGTAGCTCGCGCAGTCCTGAGGGTTAGCGACCGTCCCTTCGGCAACACGGCCGAACACATAGTCGGACGAAGAGCTCGTGCCGTGCTGCAGCACAAAGGAAAGATTCCCTGGACCATCGTAGACGGAATAATAGCTTCGGACTCCCGCGAGCCCTATCGTGTAAGTCCCGGTCTGGGTCGCCGTGAACGCATAGCCCATTTGGTACGCGTTATGCCACCATCCGCCTGACAGCTCGGCTGATTGAACGCCGCCATCCGGGGCTGCGACACTCACATTGATAACGTCCTGTAAACGCAAGCTTCCCGCAGACAGCCCGAACCAGTAACGCTCGCCCGCTTTCAGGCTGATCTGGAACGACTTGGAGGCAAGGCCCTGGGTGAAATTGACACTCATCGGCACCGCTTCGCTCAGAGTCTCCACTGGAGCGATCGTGGTTTTGAAACTGTAGGGAACGACTGTCGCCGTTGAGCCGGACTGGCTCTGCACGCGCAGGTAGTAATTGCCCGGAGGCAGAAGATAAGACGCGTTCAGGTAGTCGTTGCTGCGTGCAACCGAGCTGCCGTCGAGCCGATAAAGGCTGTAGACGGAGTTCCCGACTTGCCCGTTGTTATCAAGGCTGATCAGCGAAGTCTGAGCAACAGAGAACGTGTATTCGACCGCCGGACCGCTCGCCCCTGCCGGCATGTAGATATTTCCCTGCACGGTCTGTCCCAGGCTCAGAGCCTGGCGTCCCTTGTCGGACTGCAGCAGTTCGAAGCGCAGCGAAGTTCCTGAACTTGCGCCGCGTGTAACCGCCAGCAGATAGTGCCCGTCGTGCGGCACGTTCAGAGCGACGTAATTTGCCGTCGCCGGATCGCCCGAAGCCACACAGTTGCCCGCCAGGTCATAGAGGCGGTAGCGGTTCCCCGTCGAAGCTCCGCTCATCCCCTGGAACCAGTTGTCCCGATCGGCTTTGAGTTCGACGTCGAAGAGCTGTGTTTTGCCATCGCCACTCATCTCGACGGACACCGGCACGCCAGCCGAGATCGCCTGAGCCTGGGCTTGCGCCTGAACACAGAGCTGGACGTCCCCCGAACCGTTGGAGAGCACAACCGTGTAGTGCCCGGCGGGCAACCAGCGCGGCCGAACCAAAACCCCTGCGCCAAAGGCTCCGTCGAACTCGACCCCGCGCGGACCGCAGAGGCGCAACGTGTCGTAGTTTCCGGATATCCTTTCGAGGACAACCAGACCATCGGAGGCGAGATCGAAATCAGCCCTGGCTTCGGGCGAAGCTTGGCCCCCTTGATGCAGGGTGACCACGTCTCCGACAGCAACCGGGCTTCCCGGCTCCTGCACCGACAGCTGAGCCGGGCTCTGTGTGACGCTGATCGATTGGGCCGCACCGGCATCCGTGGCAGTGCGGGTGACCCACAGATAGACCGGTCCCTGAGCATGGGACTGCTTGAAATTGAAAGATGAGCTTGCGCTGGAACCCAGCATCCATCCGTAAGCATCAAAAGCGCGGATCAAGAAACCCGATTTGCCTGCGGACTGGCTGACGGTAAACGCATCGAGCGGATTGGCGGGAAGCTGCAGCAGCGCGGATCCGGACAAGGCCAGGCCACTCAGGTCTATTGGAACCCCTGCGCTGATCGGAGTGGCCGCCGCAAAAGGCGATGCCTTGACGCTGAAGTCTCCACCCTGGGCACCCGAGGCTTTGACCGTCATCCGGTAATGCCCCGCCTTCAGGTTGAGCACTCGGGGGGCATCCGGGCCAGACATGCTGCCTGCCAGCTGCACATCGCCTGAGTCCCCAGTCAGCGACCAGGTCGCTCCGGCAAAAGTCGTCTGCGCTTCAAAGATCCAGGATCCGGAAGCAGGAACGGACAGGTCCACCGTATAGCTCTGCCCGGTCAAATCCAGATGCCCTGTCAGATCCGTCGCGGCAGTCGCGCTGAGGCTCTGCGCAGGAGCCAAACCGGCCGTCACCCCAAAGCGGAGGCTGCCGGAGCACCCAGGCTGATTGATGCTGGGATTGATCCAGAGGTAATACGCGCCGGCTTGATCCAGCGCCACCGACGCGCTCTGCTGGCTGGCGATCGAACCTGCGCTGAGCCTGTTCCCGAAGCTGTCGGTGAGCAACCACGGGCAGAGTGAGGGAGCAGGCTCGCGCGTTAAGCTCAAATTCAGACTGCCGGTACTGCCCGAACTTCCGCTGAGCGGCACACTCGGGTTGTAAGACCCGTTGCCATAGCCGCTGATCCCGACGTAATAGACACCGGTTCGCGTCGCCGTGAAACGGCTCGCCGATCCATTCAGGACTCCGTTCCACAGTGCCGCGCCCTGCGCGTCGAAGACCCTACCAAAGACACTCACGGAAGAACTCAGGCTCAGGCTCTCACCGGCGGCCAGCACAACCCGGTACATATCGACGTCCCGCCCGCCCTTGCCACCGTCACCGAGCGTAAGCGCGAGATCGACCCGCCCTCCTTGTTTCAGCGGAACTTCCTGGGCGCTCGCCTGCGTGTCGCCAACGGTATCGTCACCCACCTGAGGGCTGACCCGGCTCAGGGTCACCTTCATGAAACCCTTGCTGCCAGTATCAGAACCACTGCCGGCTACCGAAGGATTGTAGGAGTTGTTCGGATAGCCGCTGAAACCGACGTAATAGACGCCGGTCTTCTGCACCGAAAACGACATCGGGCTGTCGTCGACCCTGGAGACTTCTGCCCCCGCGGCATCGAAGAGCCGGGCATAGCCGTCCAGACCGTTGCCGTTCGGAGTACTCAGCGTGAAGGTCTCGCCGGCGACCAGCACCAGCCGGTACAGATCGACATCCCGCTGAGTACCGTCGTCGCCGATCGTCACGTCGAGGGTAGTGCCGCCCCCTCGGGGCACGTCAACATCCCGCGCAGAAGACATGACGTCACCCACTTCTCCAGAAGTCGACGCCCCCCCCATCCCGCTGCGACTGATCTGCAGGCGGATCGCCCCCCCCTGGGCTGTCGTACCGACTGATGCACCGCTGAGCGGATCGTAGCTCTGGTTCAAATCGCCGCTGACACCGACGTAATAGACTCCGCTACCACTCGCCAGAAAGCTCAACGCTCCGCTCGCGCTGTTGGCCAACTCCTTGCCAGATGCGTCGAAGACGCGCAGATAGACGCCGATCGTGGCTTCGAGACAGGCGAGGCGCAGGCTGTCACCTGTGGCCAGGCTGACGCAGTAAACATTGATATCGGCCTGAGCCGCGTCGAGCGCGACATCGACGATGGCCGATTCCCCCTGGCTGAGCAACTTCTCCTGGGCTTGCGCCAGCGAATTGCCGATGTCCCTGACCGCGACGGCGGCGGGAGCCGCTTTGCGTTCGAGGAGCAGATCCAGCGAGCAGTCCACGGCCGCAGCCGTGCTGGCCTGTGCATCCGGCAGAACCGAATAACCCGTGTTCGCCTCGCCGCTGGCCCCAACATAGTAGAGACCGCCCTGTTTGGCGGTGTATTGGCCCCCTTGATTGACCGCGCTTGTCAGCTCGATCCCGCTGGCGTCGAACAGCCTCAGGCAATAGCCGGCGCTGGCATTGCGGGCGGACAGCGCGAGGGTGTCGCCGGCATCGAGATAGACCCGATACAGATCGACATCCGGCTTGCCATCGTTCGCGGTCAGCGCGACATGGATCTGCGCGCTCTGCCCCGGAGCGACCAATTGCTCGGCCGCCGTATCCAGGGTCTGCCCGGGCTCGATGCCTTGCAGGGTTGCATTGTTGACGATGGCCAAACTTCCCGGCGCGCTGACATCGATCCGGTAGGCGGAACCCGAACGCGGATCGACGCAGGAGGCAGGCACTTCGGTCACCGAGTCGGAAGCAGCCTGCAGCGTCGGGCGCAGCAGACGGAAGCGCAGATCGCCGGTGCTTCGCGACGTCGTTTCGACCCGCAGCACATAGCTGCCGGCCAGCAGACGCATCGGCATCTGGGCGCCATCCTCGCTGGCAAAATTGCCGCTGCCGCAGGCCTTGCCCTGCGCATCAGACAGCGTCCATTTGAAGCCGCTGTCGAGCGGCGCGCAGAGCTGATCCCAGGCGACCAGGGTGGCTTCGTCGAGCTTGAAGCGGAATTCAGAGGCCTCTCCCGGCACATCGAGATGCGCGGAGCACGCCTGTCCAAGTTCGAGAGAATTCTGCGCGACGGCCGAGCGGTTCAACGTGAAGGCGTAGTTCGTCGTCACGGTTGATGCGGGCGTGCCTTCCACACAGAGCCAGTAGCTGCCGGTCCGCCCGGCGACGAAGGGTCCGGTGTTGTTGAAAACGAGCTGGTTCTGGACGATCTGACCTTGCGGGTCGAAGAGGCTCCATGTCGCATAACCGGATGACACTCCCGGAGCGAAATAGAGTCGGTCTCCCGCGTTCAGGTCGACCCGGTAGAGCTGAGTCTGACTGCCCGCTTCCAGCGTGCCGGTCACCGGGGTGTTCAGCGCCAGGGGCTGGGCGGCTTCTTCGCCGAACAGCCTGAAACGGTAGGCGCCAGTGCTGTCGTTGGTGCCATCGACGGTCAGGTGGTAGGTGCCGACCGGCAGCAGCAACTCCTTGTCGCCTGCCGCAGTCAGATCGCGCGACGAGAAGCTGCTGGCCGGGGTCGGGCCGGCCAGCGACCACTGAATGTTCGCGCCCTGGGTGCCGTCGAAGAAGAAATGCGTCGAGGCATCGGAGACGACGAACTCGAATCGGTCCTGCTCGCCCGGCTGCTCGATCGTGCCCTCAATCGAATGCACGCCCGGCACCAAATCGGCCGACATCAACACCTTCGGCTCGAGAGCCTCGAGGCTCCAATCACTTTGACTCTTCGAGTCCGGTACTCCGCCCCCATCCCCCCCCGCCAACCGACTGCAAGGCCTTGCCAAGTTCTCGCAGGAAACACCTTGAACCTTCGTGGAACGCCGATTGCTATCTCGCTTTTTCATCACTGATCCGGGGAAGTTTTGGGGATTCAGGATCAGGACTCAACAGAAAAGGCGAAACCTGACCCAGGTTAGTCAGTCACACATGTTACCTGCTTTTGCAGCTTGTTAATGACAAAAACATGTCGCACCTCAAGAATCAACGACAAATTGCCAAATTCATCACGGTTGTGAAATTTGTCTGATCTGAAAATCGAGTGCAACGGAAGCGCTGAGGAGAGGGCTGAAACCGCATCCGCACCTTGCCGCCTGTCGGGCTGCGCCCGCGGAGCGCCAGTTCTATCCTGAATCCATGACAGAGGAGGAACATCGGTGCAGATCGAACTTTCGGACGTGGTGCTGGCGCTGTCGGATGCGATTGATCTGGTCGGCATCGACGACGACAAGCACGGCAAGCGGGTCGGCGTGATGGCGGCCGACTGCGCGCACGAACTGGGTTGGTCCGAGCGCGAGCAGGTGCTGATGCTCAACGCGGGCTTGCTGCACGACTGCGGGGTCTCTTCGACGCGGGTCCATCACCACCTCGTCAGCGAGTTCGACTGGCAGGGTTCGCAGGAGCACTGCCTGCGCGGCGAGGCTCTGCTCAAAAACGTCGCTCCGCTCGCCCATCTGGCGGAGATCGTCCGCTACCACCACACGCATTGGTGCGATCTCCCCACCGGGCTGGATCGTGCGACGGCGCTCGCCGCAAATCTGATCTTCCTCGTCGACCGGGTCGATGCGCTGACCGCGGCCTTCTATGGCGCGCCCGACTATCTGCTAAAGAAAGAGAGCAGCCGACTGAGCATCGCCGAGCATTCCGGACAGCGCTTCGCGCCCGAGCTGATCGAAGCTTTCCTGTCCGCGTCCAAGCGCGAATCGTTCTGGCTGAACCTCGAACCCCGCTATCTCGCCCACATGCTGCCGCAGAGGCTGGGGCGGGAGGCGGGAGCGGAGCTGGGTCTTGCCGCAGTGCGCAGCCTCGCGATGATGTTCTCGGCGATCGTCGACGCGAAAAGTCCCTTCACCGCCGAACACTCCGAAGGGGTCGCCCGCCTCGCGTTCGATCTGGCCCGCGTCGCCGGACTCGACGCCGAAACCTGCGCCCGGATCGAGATCGCCGGCCTGCTCCACGACATCGGCAAGCTCAGGGTTGCCGATGAGATCCTCGAAAAGCCCGGCCCGCTCGATGCCGGACAGCGGGCCGCGATCATGCGCCACAGCTACGAGACCTATCAGATCCTCGGCGGGATTCGCGGTCTGGAGGAGATCGCGCTGTGGGCCGCGAGTCACCACGAAAAGCTCGACGGATCGGGCTACCCCTTCCACCTCGGCTCGGACGAGCTGCCGCTCGCGAGCCGGATCATCGCGGTCGCCGACGTCTGTCAGGCTCTGGTTCAGGACCGGCCTTACCGCAAGCCGCTGGGCGCGGAAAACGTGCTCGACTACCTGCACGAGCAGCGCAAGGAGGGGCATCTGGACGGCGACGTGATCGCGCTGCTCGAACGCGATAGCGCGCGCAGCTTCGCGCTGGCGCGCTGCGCGCAAGCCGCGTGAAGCGCGGGTTGTGCGCAGAACCGCCGAGAAAGGCCACGGACAAGGCGAATCTCACGCAGAGCCGCTGAGATCGCAGAGATAAGAAACCCTTTAGAGCAGGAGCCAAGGTCACCCCCTGCACTCAGGAGTGCGGCCGCCCTGGCCGGCGGATGGTCAGATACACAGGGAGCGCTTTTGACCTTGACCTTCCCCTGCGGCTCTGCGGCTCTACGGCTCTGCGTGAGGAATGCTCCTGACTTTCTCTGTGCCTCTGTGTGAGCCTCGCCCAACTTTGATTCGGGCGGGTAAACGAGAACACCCCCTGCGCCTGTTGAGGCGAGGGGGTGTTGGAATGGGTAGCCTGACGCTGACCTACTTTCTCACGCAAGAAGCGCAATATCATCGGCGCGGCTTCGTTTCACTGTCCTGTTCGGGATGGGAAGGAGTGGGACCAAAGCGCTATGGGCGTCAGGCTGAAACTGGAAAGGCATGAATTAGGTTGCGATTGTCGCACATTAAAGCTTGTGTCGCACCTTGAATACTCAAGGTTATAGGATCAAGCCGCACGGGCAATTAGTACTGGTTAGCTTAACGCATTACTGCGCTTCCACACCCAGCCTATCAACGTGGTGGTCTTCCACGACCCTTTAGCGGGATCAAGTCCCGAGGGAAGTCTCATCTTGAGGCGAGTTTCCCGCTTAGATGCTTTCAGCGGTTATCTCTTCCGGATTTAGCTACCCGGCAATGCCACTGGCGTGACAACCGGTACACCAGAGATCCGTCCACTCCGGTCCTCTCGTACTAGGAGCAGGCCCCCTCAAACTTCCAGCGCCCACGGCAGATAGGGACCAAACTGTCTCACGACGTTTTAAACCCAGCTCACGTACCACTTTAAATGGCGAACAGCCATACCCTTGGGACCGGCTACAGCCCCAGGATGTGATGAGCCGACATCGAGGTGCCAAACTCCGCCGTCGATGTGAACTCTTGGGCGGAATCAGCCTGTTATCCCCAGAGTACCTTTTATCCGTTGAGCGATGGCCCTTCCATACAGAACCACCGGATCACTATGACCTGCTTTCGCACCTGCTCGACTTGTGGGTCTCGCAGTCAAGCCTCCTTTTGCCATTGCACTATCAGTACGATTTCCGACCGTACCTAGGAGACCTTCGTACTCCTCCGTTACTCTTTGGGAGGAGACCGCCCCAGTCAAACTGCCTACCATGCACGGTCCCCGATCTGGATTCACAGACCAAGGTTAGAACCTCAACGACACCAGGGTGGTATTTCAAGGACGGCTCCTCCAGAACTAGCGTCCTGGTCTCAAAGCCTCCCACCTATCCTACACAGGTCCCGTCAAAGTCCAATGCAAAGCTACAGTAAAGGTTCATGGGGTCTTTCCGTCTAGCCGCGGGGAGATTGCATCTTCACAAACATTTCAACTTCGCTGAGTCTCAGGAGGAGACAGTGTGGCCATCGTTACGCCATTCGTGCAGGTCGGAACTTACCCGACAAGGAATTTCGCTACCTTAGGACCGTTATAGTTACGGCCGCCGTTTACCGGGGCTTCGATCAAGAGCTTGCACCCCATCACTTAACCTTCCGGCACCGGGCAGGCGTCACACCCTATACGTCCACTTTCGTGTTTGCAGAGTGCTGTGTTTTTATTAAACAGTCGCAGCCACCGATTCTCTGCGGCCTCTTCGCCCTTCGGATGTTCTCCTACAAGCTAATGAGGCATACCTTCTCCCGAAGTTACGGTATAAATTTGCCGAGTTCCTTCTCCTGAGTTCTCTCAAGCGCCTTGGTATTTTCAACCTGCCCACCTGTGTCGGTTTGCGGTACGGTCACTCTTTAACTGAAGCTTAGAGGCTTTTCCTGGGAGCTTGGTATTAGCCACTTCGCGAACAAGTTCGCTCGTTATCACCCCTCAGCTAAGCCGCGCGGATTTGCCTACGCAGCACGCCTACAGGCTTGAACCGGGACATCCAACACCCGGCTGACCTAACCTTCTCCGTCCCCCCATCGCATTAAAGAGCGGTACAGGAATATTGACCTGTTTCCCATCGACTACGCATTTCTGCCTCGCCTTAGGGGCCGACTCACCCTACGCCGATGAACGTTGCGTAGGAAACCTTGGGCTTTCGGCGAACGGGCTTTTCACCCGTTTTATCGCTACTCATGTCAGCATTCGCACTTCTGATATCTCCAGCAGACCTCTCGATCCACCTTCGCAGACTTACAGAACGCTCCCCTACCATGTGTCATAGACACATCCGCAGCTTCGGCTCGTGGCTTGAGCCCCGTTACATCTTCCGCGCAGGACGACTCGACTAGTGAGCTATTACGCTTTCTTTAAAGGGTGGCTGCTTCTAAGCCAACCTCCTAGCTGTCTATGCCTTCCCACTTCGTTTTCCACTTAGCCACGCATTTGGGGCCTTAGCTGGCGGTCTGGGTTGTTTCCCTCTTGACCCAGGACGTTAGCACCCCAGGTCTGTCTCCCATGCTCGCACTTCTCGGTATTCGGAGTTTGCTATCGCGAGGTAGGTCGCAATGACCCCCTCAACGATTACAGTGCTCTACCCCCGAGAGTGATACATGAGGCGCTACCTAAATAGCTTTCGGGGAGAACCAGCTATCTCCGGATTTGTTTAGCCTTTCACCCCTATCCACAGCTCATCCCCTAATTTTTCAACATTAGTGGGTTCGGACCTCCAGCTGGTGTTACCCAACCTTCATCCTGGCCATGGATAGATCATCCGGTTTCGGGTCTACGCCCTGCAACTATGTCGCCCTATTCAGACTCGCTTTCGCTACGCCTCCCCTATTCGGTTAAGCTTGCTACAGAACGTAAGTCGCTGACCCATTATACAAAAGGTACGCAGTCACCCCACAAGGAGGCTCCCACTGTTTGTATGCATGCGGTTTCAGGATCTATTTCACTCCCCTCCCGGGGTTCTTTTCGCCTTTCCCTCACGGTACTTGTTCACTATCGGTCGATTACGAGTATTTAGCCTTGGAGGATGGTCCCCCCATATTCAGACAAGGTTTCTCGTGCCCCGCCCTACTTGTCGTGCGCTTAGTACCATCGATGTGTTTTCGCGTACGGGGCTATCACCCTTTATTGCCGGACTTTCCAGACCGTTCCACTAACACTTCGATTATCACGCACAGGCTCATCCCAATTCGCTCGCCACTACTATGGGAATCTCGGTTGATTTCTTTTCCTGCAGCTACTTAGATGTTTCAGTTCGCTGCGTTCGCCTCCGCGCACCTATGTATTCAGTGCGGGATACTCCTTGCG